>JALYVP010000128.1 GCA_030853185.1 Actinomycetota bacterium
CGTCTGGAGCCCCTCCACGGCGAGTACGGCGACGGTCTTGGCACCGAGCAGAGCCGGCCGGCCGAGGGGCGTGGAGGCCAGCCGCTTCAAGACCCCGTACTGGCGTTCGAAGCCGGTGGCGATGCCCAGGCTGACCATCGCCGTCGACATGACCGCCAGGGCCAGGATGCCAGGGGCGAGGAACGTCACCGGGTCGGGCACCCCTGCCGGTTTGGGCAGGACGTCCACCAGGGAGAAGAACACCAGGAGGCCGACAGGGATGCCGAGGGCCAGCAGCACCGAATCGCCGCGGCGGAGCGTCATGCGTACCTCGGCGGCGGACTGGGCGACCAGCGCCCTCATCGGGTCCGCCGTCGACGGCGTCCCCGGGCCGGACCCGGCTGGGCATCGTTCGGTTGGGTCACCTTCGGTTCGGCGTCGCTCGGTTCGGCGGTGAGGCGGAGGAACACGTCCTCGAGGGTCTCGCGCCCGGCCCGCAGGTCGGCCAGGGGCAGGTCCCTCTCGGCCAGCCAGGCAGTGATGGCCGCCACCCGGCGCGGGGTGGCAGGGGCGTCGACCGTGTACTCACCGGGCCGGGCTTCGTAGACCCCGGCCTCGACGGCGGTCCCGAGGGCGACCAGATCGAGTCCAGGGGCAGCGCCGAAGTGGACCTGGTTGCCGGCGCCGATCCTGACCAGCTCGGCGGGGGACCCCTCGGCGACCACCCGGCCGCTGTCGACGATGATCATCCGGTCGGCCACCCGTTGGGCCTCGTCCAGCTCGTGGGTGGTGACCAGCACGGCGACGCCCGATGATCGCAGCTCGGCGAGCACGTCCCGCACCGCCCGCCGGCCCCGGGGGTCGACCCCGGCGGTGGGCTCGTCGAGGAACGCCACCTCCGGGCGGCCGACCAGGGCGAGGGCGAGGGCGAGGCGCTGTTGTTCGCCGCCCGAGAGGCGCCGCCACGGGGTCTTGGCCGCGCCCTGCAGGTCGACGAGACGAAGCAGGGCCTCGGGGTCGGCCGGGTGCTCGTAGTAGCGGGAGAACAGTCGCAGAGCTTCGGCTGGCCCCATGCCCGGCCAGATGCCGCCCCGCTGGAGCATCACCCCGATGCGACCGCGTAGGCGACGGTGGTCCCTGACCGGATCGAGCCCGAGCACGCGGATCGTCCCGAGGGTGGGCCGGTGGTAGCCCTCGAGGGTCTCGACCGTCGTCGTCTTGCCCGCCCCGTTGGGTCCGAGAACGACGACGACCTCACCGGCTTCCACCCGCAGCTCGATCCCTGCGACCGCTCTCGTCGGGCCCCGGTCCACCACCAGGTTCTCGACGTCCACGGCAGGCATGGGATGCGACGGTACCGCGCCCGGAGAATGTCGGTTTCGCCCTCTCGCCAGATGTGCGAACGTGGTGGAGGACAGGACGGATCTGAGGAGGCCACATGATCGAGGCCCACAACCTCACGAAGCACTACGGCCCCACGGTGGCCGTCGACGACCTGTCGTTCACCCTCAGACCGGGCACGGTCACCGGGTTCCTCGGACCGAACGGCGCCGGCAAGACCACCACCATGAGGCTGATCCTCGGCCTGGACCGGCCCACCCGGGGCAGCGTCACCATCGGTGGACGGCCCTACCGGGACCTCGAGCACCCGCTCCATGAGGTGGGGGCCCTGCTCGAAGCCAAGGCAATGCACGGCGGCCGCTCGGCTCGGGCCCATCTCCATTGCCTGGCTGCGTCCAACGGCATCCCGGCCGGGCGGGTCACCGAGGTCCTGCGCATCGTCGGCCTGGAGAGCGTGGCCAAGCGCCGGACCGGCGGGTTCTCGCTGGGGATGGGCCAACGGCTGGGTATCGCCGCCGCCCTCCTCGGCGACCCCGGGATCCTGATCTTCGATGAACCGGTCAACGGCCTCGATCCCGAGGGGATCATGTGGGTGCGCACCATGCTGCGGACCCTGGCCGCCGAGGGGCGCACGGTCCTGGTCTCCAGTCACCTGATGAACGAGATGGCCGTCACCGCCGACCGTCTTCTCGTCATCGGGCGGGGGAAGCTCATCTCCGATTCGAGCGTCGACGAGTTCGTCCAGAAGAGCTCACAGCAGTCGGTCCGGGTGTGCTCACCCCAGGCCGACGAGCTGGCCCGCTCCCTGACCGAGACCGGAGCCTCGGTCCGCCCGAAGGAGCCAGGGACGATCGAGGTGACCGGTGTCGACGCCGCCGCGGTGGGCGAGCTGGCTGCCGCCCGCGGTCTGGTGCTGCACGAGTTGACGCCTCAGCGGGCGTCGCTGGAGGAGGCGTTCATGGAGCTCACCCGGGACAGTGTCGAGTACGGCGTGCCATCGCCGGTCACCCCATGACGATCACCACCGACCCGCCCGTCGTCGCCGATCGTCGCGACCTGCCCCGCGCCGGCCTCGGAGCCGTGATGCACAGCGAGTGGATCAAGATCCGCACCGTCCGCTCCACCCTCGTCACCTTGATCCTCACCGCCGTGCTCGGGATCGGCGAGGGAGCCCTGATCTCGCTGGGCGCGGGGAACGCCTACAAGAACCACAACTTCGGCAGCAACGTCTTCGACCCGACGAACATCAGCCTCAGTGGGCTGGCCAATGTCGTCGGCTTCGCCCAGCTCGCCCTGGTCGTGCTCGGGATCCTCGCCGTCACCTCGGAGTACTCGACCGGGATGATCCGGACCAGTCTGGCGGCGGTACCGCGCCGGGGCCGGCTGCTGGCCGGCAAGGCGATCGTGTTCGCCCTGGTCGCCCTGGTGGTGGGGGAGATCACCGGTTTCCTCGCCTTCTTCATCGGTCAGGTGGTCCTCTCTGGCCAGAGCGCGCCGCATGCCGCTCTGGGCGACCCGAACGTTGCCCGGGCCGTGATCGGCTCGGGGCTCTACCTGGCCCTGGTCGGCCTGGTAGCCGTCGGAGTAGGGGCATTGATCCGCAACTCCGCCGCAGCCATCTCCATCCTGGTGGCGGTGATCATCGTCCTGCCGCCGCTCAGCAACCTGTTGCCGACATCGTTCGGGCGCCCTCTTCGCGAGTACTGGCCGACCGAGGCCGGTTCGCAGATCATTGCCGTGCAGCGTGGCGCCCACACGCTCGGGTCATGGGCGGGCCTGGGTGTCCTGGCCGCCTTCGCCGCAGTCGTGTTGGCGGCGGCGACGGTGACCATCCTCCGGCGAGACGCGTGAGCGGGGCGTCGCCGAGGGGGAGGACCGGGCTTCCAGCGAGGGGGTGAGCTCAGGCTGACCCGAGGACCACCCGGGCCCAGACGACCTTGCCGATGCCCTCGGGCCGGGCCTCGACCCCCCAGGACTCGGCCATCTGGTCGACCAGGGCCAAGCCCCGCCCCGACGTCTCCACCGAGCCCACCGACTGCAGGACGGGCCGGCCCGGCCCGTCGTCGGCGACCTCGACGACGACCGCGTCGCCATCGAACGCCACCGTCAGGTGGGGGCGACTCCCGGCGTGGATGACCGCGTTCGACACCAGCTCGGTCACGACGAGCGCCATCCGGGCGTCCTCAGGCAGCTCGGTGACCGAGACCACGAACTCCCGAGCCAGCCGAGAGCTGGCTGCGGACAGGGGCAGGTCCAGGCTCCCTTCCCTCGTTGGTGGGGGCGCACCCGCGGCGGCTTCCACCCCTGCTCTGTTCCCCTGGCGCCGTCGGGACCAAACGTGCCGCTCCGCCCTCTGCATCAGCGAAGATGCCTGCATGTCTGATCCCGGACCCGTGGTAACCATCATCCGGCACGGTGAGACGGCCTGGAGCGCCCGCGGCCAGCACACCGGCCGCACCGACCTGGAGCTCACCGAGACCGGTGAGGGCCAGGCCAGAGCACTCCGGGCGCTCATCGCTGAGCACCCGTTCGACGTGGTCGCCACCAGCCCCATGCGGCGGGCGCTCCGCACCGCCGAGCTTGCCGGGCTCGATCCCACCGAGATCCTCGCCGACCTGAGGGAATGGGATTACGGGGACCTCGAGGGTCAAACGACCCCGCAGATCCGCGAGCGTCATCCGGGCTGGACCATCTGGAGCGGGCCGTGGCCCGGCGGGGAGACGGACGCCGACGTCGGCCAGCGAACCGACCGGGTGGTGGCCTGGCTTCTGGGTCTGCCCACCGGTACCCGGGTCGCCCTGGTGGCCCACGGCCACATCCTCCGGGTGCTCGGTGCCCGGTGGCTGAGAGCCGATGTCGCCACTGGGCGGATGCTGGCCCTCGACACCGCCAGCGTGAGTGAGCTCGGGTGGGAGCACCAGCTCCCTGTGGTCAGACGGTGGAACCTGACGATCGATTCGATCCGCGCCACCGTCGCGTGACCGTCCGGGCACGGGCACCCTCCGGCCGGGGCCCGCTCGGCAACACCCCGATGTCGCCGACCGTCGTAGCCCTCGTGGTGGTCAACGTCGTCGTCTTCCTGGCCAGCAGGAGCAATCCGGCGCAGGTCTACCTGCGCTTCGCCATGATCCCGGCCCGGGTCCATCAGGGCCAGTGGTACCGGCTGGTCACCGCCGCCTTTCTCCACGCCAACCCGGAGCACATCCTGTTCAACATGATCATCTTGTTGGTGATCGGGTCGCCGGTCGAGGCTCTGGTGGGTCGGGTCCGGTTCGGGGCCATCTATCTCATCGCCGGCATCGGCGGATCGGTGTGCTCCTACCTGCTGTCCGCGGCCGACATCGAAGGGATCGGCGCGTCGGGGGCCATCTTCGGACTGTTCGGGGCCTACGCCGTCCTCGCCCGGCGCCGTCGCTTCGACACCCGGCTGGTCCTCATCCTGATCGTCATCGAGCTGGTGATCAGCTTCGCCGATCCGGGGATCGACTGGCGGGCCCACATCGGCGGGCTCATCGTTGGGGCCGCCGTGACCTGGGGTTTCAGCGCCGTTCGCGCCTGGCGGCCGGTCCGGCGGAGAACCGGTGAGCTGCTCGTCGGCGCCGTCGTCGTGGGGGTGCTGGCCATGGCCGTCACCCTGCCTCCTGGTCATGTCAACCTGTCGTCATTCGCTGTATCTGAACTCATGGCGAGCATTTCCACCTCTTAGGAAGCTCTCAGGTTGTGCTCGGGTGAACTTCAGGAAGACTGGGCACACTGCTTGACGATGGTTTCGTGTCGTCCGACCCCCCGCGTCCCGTGTCCCATGGACCGGTGTCGCCCGGACGAAGCGACGGCTGTTGTCTGACACGTTGCGAGCAGAGGCTCCGCCGGGGTTGAGACCATCCCCGCCCCACCCGACCGAGGCTTTCGAGGCGGCCCCCGTCCGGGCGCCCGGCGGGGGAGAGCACCTGTGGCAGGTGGACATCGTCCGCCTCCTCACCTTCGCCGCCGTCATCCTCGTCCATGCGCTGGCGTTCACCGAGGAACCCTCCGACGGCGTTGCTGCCGGCCTGATGATGGTGCTGCAGTTCGGCCGGGAGGTCTTCTTTGCCCTCACCGGCTTCGTGCTCGTCTACTCCTGCTTGGGCAGGCCGTTCCGGACCGAGAGCTTCTGGCGAAAGCGCTTCTTGTATGTCGGCGTGCCCTACGTGGCCTGGACGGTCATCTACTACGCCTTCTCGTTCGTCAGCGGCCCCCACCCCCCGTTCTCCTGGGTGACCCTGGGCGAGGACCTGTTCAACGGAGACGCCGAGTACCACCTGTACTTCCTCCTCGTGTCCATGCAGCTGTACCTGGTCTTCCCCCTCCTCATTCGCTTCGTTCGGGCCACCGCCCACCGGGCTCTGCTGGTGCTGGCCGTGGTCGGCTCGATCAACGTGGCCTGGTTGGCGGCCCTGCAATGGGTCAGCGGACCGAGCGGCTGGGGAGGGTTCATCTGGACCCACGCCTTTGAGCTGCTCCCGACCTACACGCTGTATGTCCTCGCCGGCTGCTACGCGGCGGTGCACCTGCAGACGCTGCTGGCGTTGCTCCGGGCCAACCGGCGGCGACTCCTTCTCTGTGCGCTGGGCGGTCTGGCCTTCACCGAGCTGGCCTACATCGTGCAGACCGCGTGGATGGATCCCCGGAGTGCCGACAACCCTCTGCAGCCCGTGATGGTCGTCTGCTCGGCCAGCGTCGTGATCCTTCTCGTCCTAGCCGGCGACGCCTGGGCCAGCGGACACCGCCTGGGGCTGTCCGCCATCCGGCGGGGATCGGACATCTCCTTCGGCGTCTACCTCCTGCACCCCGTGGTCCTCACCTTGTTGTGCAACGCCGGTCTGGGCAACCAGGTCGGCCATCTCCCATCGGCGGCGGCCACCGCCCTGGCCGTGCCCGCCACGGCTGTCGGATCGGTCATCCTGTGCCTGATCCTGCGGCGCACACCGTTCGCCCTCACCCTGATCGGCCGGGCCTGGGTGCGCCCCGATCGCCACTCCCTGCCCTCGAGGTCCCGGGTGCTCGTGAGGGGACGGGTGCCGTCGGGTGGTCGGCTGGCCGGACTCATCGGGCCGGGTGGGCCTGATCACGCGCCAAGACCCTCAGACATTCTTCAGGAGCCACTGATGCCCTCCTCAGGTTCGATCGGTACAACGTTGTCATGACCGATCGGCTCAGCACCCCATCAGCACCCCGGACCGTCAGCGCTCTGCTCGAGGCTCGAGCCACGACCACGCCCGACCGGGTCGCCTTCATCGAGGGGGCGACGGGAACGGCGCTCACCTGGAGCGATCTTGCCTTCGAAGCGCGCCGTTGGCGCCCTGCGGCCGAGCGACTCGACGGAGGCCGGGTCGGTCTGGTGATCAGCGACCCCCTGACCATGATCGCGTCGTACCTCGGGGCCCTGGCGGCCGGGGTCACCGTCGCCCCGTTGAACCCGGCCATCACCCCCCCCGAGCTGGCTGACCAGGACCGGATGCTGGGCCTGGCCGGATTGGTCACCGACGCCGACCCGCTCTCGGCCCGGACCATCCTGCCCAGCACGTCGGTGTGGATGACCGGTCCCGACGGTCTGAGCCTGGTCGGCGCCCCGCCCCCGACCGCCAAGCACCACCTCCACCGCTCCGCCCCTCTCGCCGGCGGAGCGGCCTTGGTCCTGGCCAGCTCAGGCACGACGGGGACACCGAAGATCATTCCGTTGTCGCAGGACAACCTCCTCCACACCGCCTCGGCCCTCGTCGCCAACCACGACCTCGTAGCCTCGGACCGCGGCTACTGCCCGCTGCCCCTGTTCCACATCAACGCCCTCGTCGTCGGCGCCCTTTCCACCGTGGTGAACGGCTCGAGCCTGGTGGTGGACCGGAAGTTCTCTGCCCGGAACTTCTGGCATCGGGTGGAGAGCTTCGGAGTGACCTGGCTCAACCTGGTTCCCGCCATCATCACGGTCCTCTCGGAACGCCCGGGACCGGGACGGCGCGTGGCCGAACGGGTGGCGTTCGCCCGCTCCGCCTCCGCGCCGCTGCCGCAGGTGACGCGCCAGCGCTTCGAGATGCGCTGCGGTGTGGGCGTCATCGAGACCTATGGCATGACCGAGGCGGCCAGCCAGATCGCGTCCAACCCCAAGAAGTCGGCGCAGCGCAAGCCCGGTACGGTCGGGCGCCCGGTCGGGCTGGATCTGCGCGTCGTCGACCGGGACCGGAGACCGCTGCCGGCGGGTACCGTCGGGGAGGTGGAGATCCGAGGCGACAACGTGGTTCGCTGCTACTGGGAGCCGGCCGGGGCCGTCCCCGCCTCGCGCCCGGCCGTGGACGACGCTGGCTGGCTGTCCACGGGCGATCTGGGCCAGTTCGACGAAGACGGCTACCTGAGCCTCATCGGTCGGCGCGACGACGTGATCAACCGGGGCGGGGAGAAGCTCTACCCCCGAGAGATCGAGGAGGTGCTCCTCGGTGACCCCGCGGTGAGCGCCGCCGCCGTCGTCGGTCGTCCCCACCCCACGGTGGGAGAGGAACCCGTGGCGTTCGTCATCACCACGTCGGGTTGCGAGAGCGACGACATGGCCCTGGCGGCCCGGTTGGAGGCGCGATGCCAGCGCAACCTGAGTCACTTCAAGCGTCCGGCGTCGATAACCGTTGCCGAGCAGTTGCCGTCCGGGCCCACCGGCAAGATCCGCCACTCCGAGTTGCGTCGCGTTCTCGCCGCGACCACTGACACGGCGTGATGGCCATGGCGGGGACGTGAGCGTCGCAACCGGGGGCGCCCCCGAGGCTCCCGCCGGTTCCGGTCCCTCCGTCACCGCGGTCACGGCCGGCCGTCGGGGTCAGGCCGGCGGCGCCCAGGGTCGGATCCTGTCTCCACCGACGCGACATCTCCATGACGTCGATGTTGTGCGCTTCACCACGGTCCTCGGCGTGTTGTGCGTCCACGCCACGTCGCTGATGTTGCCGAGCACCGAGGTGTCGGGGGCGGCGCTGGCGGTGCTGCACGTGACCCGCGAGGTCTTCCTCTTCCTCAGCGCCTTCGTGTTGGCCTACAGTGCCCGGCTGCCGCTGGTGGCCCGCTCGTTCTGGCGCCGGCGGTTCCCGCTCGTCGTCGCTCCGTACGTCGTTTGGAGCGCCATCTACGTGCTTGCCGACGGCGACCTCGGGTCTCCAGTGGCGGTGGTCGCCCGTTTCTGCCGCGACCTGCTCAGCGGGGCGGCCCGCTTCCATCTGTACTTCCTGCTCCTCACCTTCCAGCTCTACGTGGTCTTCCCCTGGGTCCGTGGGTGGCTGGCCCGGCGGACCCATCACGGACGCATCCTCACCGTCGCCCTGATCTGGCAGGTGGCGTTCACCGCCGCCATCCACTACCGCCTCGACCTGCCCGTCCCGCTCTCCACCTGGCTGGCCCATCCAGGAACCTGGTTGCCGAGCTACGTGCTCTATGTGGTGGCGGGCATCCTGGCCGCCCTGCACTTCGACCAGGTCCGCGACCAGGTCCGCCGACACCGTCGGATGATCGGCCTCGGCACCCTCGCCGTGTTCGGGTTGGGCATCGTCAGCTACGAGCTCGATCTCCGTGTCGGCCATCTCAGCTCCCTGCATGCCGGTGAGGTCTTCGCGCCGGCCGTCGTCGTCGAGAGCTTGGCCGCCATCGCCGGGCAGTTCGCCCTCGGCCTGTGGGTCGCAGAGCGGGCTGGTCCGCGCATCCTGCGCCTGCTTCGCACCAGCTCGGACGTGTCCTTCGGGGTGTACCTGGCCCACCCCCTGCTCTACCAGGGATTCCTGATCGTCCTGGCCGATCTCGGACTCCACCAGGGCCTCGGAGGCCTGCCGTCCGGGGTCGGCCTGCTCATCGTGCTGGTGGTCATCGCCCCGTCGACCTACGCCCTCACCGCTTTCGGCATGTGGGCGCTGCGTCGAACACCGCTGAGCA
>JALYVP010000431.1 GCA_030853185.1 Actinomycetota bacterium
GGCCACGGCGATCTCGCCGGGGGTGACCCGGTTCTGCTGGCCGCCGCCGATGCCCACCGCCGTGCCGTTGACGGCCAGAACAATGGCGTTGGACTTCACCCACGCGCAGACCCGCCAGGCCAGTTCCAGGTCCCGCCACTGCCCCTCACTGGGCGCAGCTTTGGTCACCACCCGCCAGTCGGAGCGGCGGGTGGCGAAGACATAGGGGTCCTGGACCAGCCATCCGCCGCTGATCTGGCGGAGGTTCCAGAGGTCAGGGGTGGGGGCCGGGGCGGAGAGGACCCGCATGTATCGGCTGCTCTTCGTATCGGCGAAGAGGCGCAGGGCCTCGTCGTCGAACCCGGCTGCGATGAGGACATCGGCTTTGGCGTTGGCCACCAGCTCGGTGGCCACCGCCGCGGTGACGTGGCCGCTGAGGGCCACGATGCCGCCGAACGCCGACATCGGGTCGCACTTGAAGGCTTCCTCGTAGGCGGTCGCCAGGTCGTCCGCTACCGCCACCCCGCAGGGGTTGGCGTGCTTGACCACCACCGCCGCCGCCGGACCCAGGTCGGCCAACTGGTGGACCAGGCGCCAGGCGGCGTCGGCGTCATAGAGGTTGAGGTAGCTGAGAGCCTTGCCGCCGTGCTGGACGACGTCGTCCCACCAGCTGTGACTGCCGATCGTGCGGTACCGGGCGCCCCGCTGGTGGGGGTTCTCGCCGTAGCGCAATCCCTGGGCCCGCTCCAGGGCCAGGTGGACGGTCGGGGGAAGCTCGGTTGGCTGACCGTCGCCGGCGGGGGGGGCGTCGTCATCGAACCAGGTGGTGATGGCCGCGTCATAGGCGGCGGTGTGCGCGAAGGCGGCCCGGGCCAGGCGCCGGCGCAGGCCATCGGAGAGGGCGCCGCCGCGGTCGAGCTCGGCCAGGACCTCGGGGTAGTCGCCGGGGTCGACGACGACGCCGACATGAGCCCAGTTCTTGGCTGCGGCCCGGACCATGGTCGGTCCGCCGACGTCGATCAGCTCGATCGAGGGGTTGGACCGGAACGGGTAGAGGTTGCAGACGACCAGGCCGATGGGCTCGATGCCCTGGCTCTCCAGGTCGGCCACGTGCTCGGGTACCGACAGGTCGGCCAGGATCCCACCGAGGGTCCTCGGGTGCAGCGTCTTGACCCGCCCGCCGAGCATCTCGGGGGCGGCGGTCACCGACTCGACGGTCACGTGGGCCACGTCCGCTTCCTCCAGAGCCCGGGCCGTACCGCCGCTGGCCACCAGATGGTGGCCGAGCCCGACCAGGCGCTGGGCCAGCCCCACCAGGCCGGTCTTGTCGTACACCGACAACAGCACTCTCACCGCTGCTCCACTCCCACGGGGTTGTCCGCTCCTGCCAGCCGATCATCGTCTCGGGCTCGGGCCCAGTCCTCCGAGTCGGCCACGCCGGCCAGGAACGCCTGGATGGTTTCCGGGTACAGCCGCCGTTCGACCACCTTGATCCGCTCGTGGAGGCTGAGCTGGGTGTCCCCAGCTTCGACGCTGACCTCCTGTTGGGCGAGGATGGGACCGGCGTCGACGGACTCGGTGGCCACGTGCACGGTGCACCCCGTGGTGGCTACCCCGGCGGCGAGGGCGTCGGCGACGGCGTGCCAGCCCTTGAACGCAGGGAGCAGCGCCGGGTGGGTGTTGAGCACCCGACCCGGCCACCGCTCGAAGATGGCGGGACCGAGAACGGTTCCGAAGCCGGCCATGGCCACCACATCGACGGCAACCGCCCCCAGGGCGGCGACGAGCCGTTCGGTGTAGGCGGTCCGGTCGAAGTCGGGGCCGTAGCTGTCCCTCAGCATCGTCACCACCGGGACGCCGGCCGCCTCCGCCAGGCTGACGGCCTGGCACCGCCGGTCGACGACCACGACGGCAACGGGGAGGCCGGCGTCGAGGATGGCCCCGAGCACGGTTCCGCGTCCCGAAGCCAGGACGCCGAGACGGGGGCGCCCGTCGTTGGGCGTGCTCGCGTTCGACTCGCTCACCGAGACGAGGCTAGTCGACGGTTCGGCGATCGCCCCTCGCCCGAGGACCACGGACCACGTCGTCGACCTCGGCGCGGCGCCGTGATGAAGCGCTACATGTTGGCGAATGGCCACCGAGACGAGCACGATCCGGGTGACGCGCGCCACGCGCGATCTCCTCGCTCACCAGGCACGCGAGCGTGGAGTGTCGGTGGCAGCGCTGCTCGCCGAGATTGCCGAAGAGCGCCGGCGCCAGGCCATCTGGCGCTCAGAGCACGAAGCCAACCGCATCGACGAGCAGAATGCTGCCACGCAAGCTGAGCTCATCGAGTGGGAAGGCACCCTCGAGGATGGACTCGACTGACGGGCCGCGC
>JALYVP010000432.1 GCA_030853185.1 Actinomycetota bacterium
GCGGTCGGCAGGCTCGAGACGGTGGGCATGGCCGGCCCGGTCTGTGGCGTCGACGTGGGCGCCGGGGTGTCGGGGTTCACGAGTCGGGCTGCGAGGTGTAGGCGGTTGCGGGGACGTGGAGAAGTTTGAGGACTTGGTGGTGGAGGGGGGTGAGGTCTGGTTCGAAGGTTTGAACGATGGTGTCGTCGCTGCTGAGGAGGTGGTGACGTTGGATGCCGTTGAAGATCTCGAGGATCCTGGGTGAGGCCGGGGCGGGGCAGTTGCGCAGCTCCGGGTAGAGAGGGATGCCGGTGAGACCAGAGGCGGCCATAGCGCCACGGATCTCTCGTTCGATGAGGGCTTCGGTGAGCATGGCGAGGAAGTGGCACAGCAGAAGGGCTTCGATGCGGTGGGCGGTGTTGACCCAGACGGGGGCCACTTGCTGGGGGCCTTTGAGGATGTGATTGCGGCGCTCCAAGTTGGGCTGGTAGCGGTAGGCGGCGAGGACTTGGGCGGGGGTCATGTGGCGGTCGTTGGTGATCAAGGGGAAGCAGCCGTCGGTGACGGCGTCGTAGGAGACGGTCTCGGCGCGCACGGTGGCGGTGATGGCGAAGACGTGCTTGTCGGCTCGGCGGTATCGGGTGTCGTTGCCGGGTCGTCCTCTGCGTTCTTGGCGGTAGTGCTCTTCGATGGTCTCGGTTACCTCGAAGCTGACCCAGCGGGTGGCTCCTGCCTCGGCGAGAGCAGCGACCGCCGCGGCCTCAGCCGCGACCTTGGTCTTGAGCCGTGTCTTCGGGCTGGCCAGGCGGGCACCGACGGCTTCGATCGCGGCCAGGCCGGCCTCGATGCGCGCGGCACGGCTGGCTGCGTCGCGGGCTGCTTTGCCACTGGAGTGGACCCAGATCACCCGGTAGCCGTCAACGGAGGGCACCGGTGCCTCGAAGGTGCGCCACACCCGCTCGGCGTCGTCGACTCGGGCGCCGGGGAGGCGTTCGGCTTCGACCCAGGTCGGGGCGTGGGTCTGGGCCCAGTCCTTGAACCAGGTGTCCTCGCGCCGGCCGTGGGGCACGATGGTGACGAAACGTCCGCCGTGGGAGTCGATGTGGTGCAGGGCATCGGCTGAGCACAGTTTGGAGTCAGCGACATAGAGAAAGTCGGTGCGCCCGACCACACGGGCGAGTTCGTCCCAGGTCGGGACGTGGGTGATGTCGTCGGGTGTGTTGCCATCCGCTACGCGGTAGGCGATGGGGATCGCCCCATCGGCGGAGATGGTGAGGATGAACAGCAGTTGCTTGAGATCTGGGCGGAAGTCCTTGTTGTGACCGCGGCGCGCCGCGGGTGTCGCCTTGCCACCCCGGGGCCGGCCGTCCGCGTCGGCGTAGGTCCCGGTGAGGGTGACCGTCGTGGAGTCGTTGTGCAGCTGGGAGACGTCGATGCCGAAGTCGCGGATCACGCCGAGCACCGCCTGGGTGATCAGGCTGGCCCGATCGGCGTCGAAGAGCCGGTCGAGCATGCGGCCCACGCGGTCGTCGTTGAGCGCTCGGGCGTCGCCGGTCCCGAGGCCGAGCAGTTCCGGCGCGTAGGGCGTGGCCCACTCGCCAAGCGCGTACACGGGCCGGCGGCTGATGATGATGTTACGGACCACCGCGGCTATCACCACGGCTGGGGCCAGGCGCAGCCGGGCGTCGTCGTTCGGTAGATAGGCATCGAGGTTCTCGGCGACGCCCATGCGAACGAGGAAGTGGTTGACGATCGGCAACGCCCCGAGCGTCTCGCTCGACAACTTGAACTTCTCCGCTTGTGGCATCTCGCTCCTTGACGTCGGCTCTCTGATCTGTCAGCGTAGATGCTGACAGCTCACCGACCGCGGATACCCGAAGGACTGATGGATGGCCACCCGACTGGAGACCTACGAGCGCAAGTACCGTGCTCTCGCCGCTGAGCTCGCCGGGCTCGGCTTCATCAGTCCCGGCAGCCTGGTGGTCAGGGAGACCTCGTGTGGGAAGCCGGGCTGCCGCTGCGGAGCCGACCCGCCACGACGCCACGGCCCCTACTACCAGTGGAGCCGGGCCGTAGCCGGAAAGACCGTCAGCCGCCGCCTCGACGAACGCGAGGCAGCGCTCTATCGGGAGTGGATCGCCAACCGGCGTCGTCTCGAGGCGATCGTCGCCGAGATGGAAGAGGTCTCAGCCGCCGCCGGAGAGATCCTTCTGCACCGGGCAACCACGCCCGAGCCCTCTCAGTCCCCCCGCCGCTGAACCAAGAGAGTCGAAATCGAAAATGGGGGGCCAAAACGTCAACGAGAAGTGCGGAACGTCAGGCCGAAGTCCCACTGAAACCACAATCCAGGCTCGGGCACCCACGGCCGGTG
>JALYVP010000129.1 GCA_030853185.1 Actinomycetota bacterium
GCGGCGGCCAGTCCGGGCGCCCCCGACAGGTCCACGTCGAGGGCGGCACCGTCGACGCCGATCAGGACGTCGGCGACGACCAGGTGGCCGGCGGCTATCCCGGCGCTGAGCCCGCCGGCCACCCCGGTGACCACCGTCGCCGGGGAGCCTGCCGGGCTCGGGCGCTCGGACCCTGTCCGTCCGCCGGTGCTGCGCGACCAGGCACCGGTGCTACGCCCCCCGGCCCCGGAGCGGACCACCCGGGCGGTCCGTCCTTCGGGCCTCGAGCGCATGCCGGAGGTCACCGCCAGTGCCTCCACCCGCAACGGGGCCAGGCAGATGAGATCGAGGGGGGCGGCGTCGGAGTCGCTCATGGCCGACTCCTCGAGGCACCAGCAGCGTTTTCGGGGACGAGGGCGGGGGCCAGACCCAGGTACCGGCCGAGGGCCATCATGGGGAAGACGTGGCGGTACAGGTGGTAGTTGATGGTGAAGTCCCAGGGGAACCCGGTGCCGGTGAACCACGGCTCGTCCCAGGTCCCCTCCGGGGTCTGGTTGCCGACCAGCCAGGCCACGCCCCGGCGGACGGCCACGCTGTCGCCCTCGCCGGCGGCCAGCAGCGCCAGGAGCGCCCAGGCGGTCTGTGACGGGGTGGTGTGGCCCCGCCCCCGCCAGGCGTCGCTCCTGTAGGAGCGCAGATCCTCGCCCCAGCCCCCGTCGGTCAGCTGCACGGCTTCGAGCCAGCGGACGGCCCGGCGGATCCTTGTGTCGGTGGTCTCCACCCCTGCGGCGACGAGGGCCGGCACGGCTGCACCGGTGCCGTAGAGGTAGTTGACGCCCCACCGGCCGAACCAGGAGCCGTCGTCCTCCTGCTCGTCGGAGAGCCAGGTGACGGCCCGGTCGATGATCCGGCGGGGAACGCCCGGTTCGGTGGCGAGCATCTCGATGACGTGGGCGGTGACGTCCGACGACGGCGGATCGGTGACCCGGCCGAAGTCGCAGAAGGGGAGGGAGGCGCACAGGTCGCTGTCGTTGTCGACGTCGAAGGCACCCCACCCGCCGGCCCGGCACTGCATGCCGACGGTCCACGCCACGCCCCGGGCACAAGCGGCGGATGCCTCCGGACGGGAGCGGCGCAGGGCCATGACGACCTCGGCGGTGTCGTCGATGTCGGGGTAGTTGACGTTGGCGAACTCGAACGCCCAGCCGCCGGGAGCCAGGTGGGGCCGGCGGACCGACCAGTCGCCCCTGACCCGGATCTCGTTGTCGATCAGCCACCCGCTGGCTCGGCGCAGGCCCGGGTTCGCCTGGTCGACGCCGGCATCGGTGAGGGCCACGACAGCCAGGGCGGTGTCCCACACGGGGGACTGGCACGCCTCGATGCGCCGGCCTCGGTCGTCGTCGAGCACGAAACCGTCCATGCCGGCGATGGCCGCCGCCATCACCGGATGGTCGAGGGCGTAGCCCTGCAGGTGCAAGGCGATCACCGAGTACACCAGCGGTGGCTGGATGCCACCCCAGCACCCGTCGGACTCCTGACGGCTGACGATCCACTGCTCGGCCAGGTGGAGGGAGACGCGCCGCAGCACCGAGCGGGGGAGGACCCATGCCGGCAGATGCTCGTAATGGTGGAGCAGCGTATCGATGCTCTCGAAGGCGTGGTCGACAGCCGGTCGCCGCCACCAGCGGCGCCGGCCGGTCCCGCCCGCCACCGGGGCTGCGGCAGCATGTAGCTCGTCGAGGTCGAACGGCAACGTGCGGGCTGGCCGGTGGGCCATGACCACCGACAGGGCGACGATGGTCTGGCGGGCCCAGCAGCCGAAGTCGTAGATGTTGAGCGGCGCCCACGATGGCAGGAGCATGATCTCGGGGGGGAGGACGGGCAGCTTCTCCCAGTCCCACGCCCCGACCATCGCCAGCCAGATCCTGGTGAAGACCCGGGCCTCGCCGATCCCGCCGTTGGCCGCCACCCAACGGGCGGCGGCGACCATGTTGGGAGCGTCCGCCGCCTCGCCGGTGAGACGCAGCGCCACGTAGGCCTCGATGGTAGCCGACAGGTCGCCGGGCGCGCCGTGGAACGTGCCCCAGGTGCCGTCAGGGCGCTGGTTGGATCGAATCCAGCTGCCGGCCTTGGCGGCTGTGGTGGGCTCCAGGATGCTGAGGAAGTGGCGCAGCAGCACATCCTCGGCATCCATGGTCACGTTGGTCTCCAACTCGCCCTTCCACCATCCCTCGGGGGCCTGCAGATCGAGGAGGTGGTCGACCGCGGCGCCGAGGGTGTCGGCCGGTTGGCGGGGTCGGTCCGCAGCCGGCGTGGTGTGCTCGAGCCGGACGGCGCTCACGATTGACGCTCCACGACATAGACGGCCATGTCTGCCAGCTCCCGCTGGGGGGCGGGGGAAAGGCGGACCCGTTCGAGGGCGCTGAGGGCGCCGTCGAGATGGGCCTTGGCCCGGGCTGCGGTCCACGCCCGACCGCCGCAGGACTCGACCAGGTAGGCGGCCCGGGCGATCTGGCGCGCGTCGAGAGGGGGCCCGGGGGCCTCGCCGGAGCCGGGTCCGGCAATCAGGGAGAGCAGCTCGTCGGCCTCCTCGCCCCCGGCACCGAGGGCGGAGACCACCGGCATGGACTTCTTGCGCTGGCGGAGGTCGTTGCCGGCCGGCTTGCCGGTCCGGGCCGGGTCGCCCCAGATCCCCAGGAGATCGTCAACGGCCTGGAAGGCCAGGCCCAGGTGGGCCCCGAAGTCCCGGAGGGCGCCCACGGTGGCCGGGGACGCCCCGGCCAGGACGGCGCCGATGGAGGTGGCGGCGCCGAGCAGGGCGCCGGTCTTGGCCGCCGACATGGCCATGCACTCCTCGACGGTGACCGTCCGGCGGCCCTCGAAGGCGAGGTCGTCGGCCTGGCCGGCGATCATGGCCGCGGTGGCCTCGGCCAGGGCGGCGGAGGCGGCGGAGACATGGGGCGATGCGCCTTCGAGTAGCACCTGATGGGCCAGGGCCTCGAGGGCGTCGCCGGCGATGATCGCCGAGCCGATGCCCCACACCGACCACACGGTCGGCCGGTGGTGGCGCTTGGTGTCGCCGTCGATGATGTCGTCGTGGATCAGGGAGAAGTTGTGGATCAGCTCCAGGGCCACGGCGCCGGGGACGGAGATGGTGGCCTCGGCCCAGGCCGCCTCGGCGGACAGCAGGGCCAGCGCCGGGCGGATGCCCTTGCCCCCGTGGCTCTCGGTCGGTTGGCCCGACGTGTCGGTCCACCCCATGTGGTAGGAGACCAGCCGGCGGATGTCGGGGGCCAGCCGGTCGATGGCGCTCACCAAGGCGGGCGTGGTCAGCTCACGGGAGCGGGCCAGGACGTCGGGCACACCGATGGTCGGGGTCATGCCACCTCCTCAGGCAGTCGATGGACGCCGCCGGCGTCGACGAGGGCTCCTCGGGCGGCGGCGCGCCCGCTGCGGCACGCCCCCTCCATCGTCGCCGGCCAGCCGGTGTCGGTCCATGCCCCGGCCAACCACAGGCCGGGGATGCGGGTACGGGCTGGCGAACGCAGCCGGGCCGTTCCGGGGACAGCGCGAAACGTGGCGGTTCGCTCCTTGGTGACCAGCGAACCGCTCAAACGGGCGCCGGTCGCGGCCGGAAGGAGCCGGGGGAGCTCCTCGGCCACCTCAGCGATCAGCTCGTCGGGGCGTCGGCCCATGGCCTCATCGGCCGCGGAGAGTGAGATGGCCAGGTACTGCGGTGAGTCGGCCCCGGCCGAGGGGGCGAGGCCCGACGAGGCCGTCCGGTCGAAGATCCATTGCAGGGGCGTGTTCACCCCGGCCAGGAAGGGGAGGTCGGTGACCCGGCGGTCGTAGGTGAGGTGCACGTCGACGATCGCCGATCTCCCCAGCTCATGGAGCCGGTCCTGGCCGGCGACGGCGCCGGGGGGCAGGACGGTGCCGACCGCATGATGGGGCAGGGCGACCACGACCGAGTCGGCGTCGAAGGTCCGGGCCTGGGTGCGGACCGCGAACCCGCCGCCGGGCCCACCGGCCGGGTTCACCGGGTCGATCCCCAGCACCTTCTCGCCGTAGGCCACCTCCGCTCCGACCCGGTCCAGGGCGGCTGCGGCGCGCTGGCCGTGGAGGACCCCGAGGGGGATCCTCGACCAGCCGATGTCGGCGGCTGACGGGTCGGCGAGCAGCCCGGTCTGGAACACCTTGGCCCCCATCGCCAGGGACGCCTCGGCTGCGGGCAGGTTGACGGTGGCGACCGTGATCAGGTCCCACAGGGCGGCGACGGCTCGCTGGCTCTGGCCGTGGGCCGCCAGCCAGGACCCGAAGGTCTGCTCGTCGAGAGCAGGGTCGTTCAGGTCGAGGCGGCGCAGCGGTAGCACGGCCAGGCCCAGGCGGGCCCGGTCGGCGACCGAGAGCAGAGGGTAGGCCAGCAGGGACGCGGCCAGGTGGGCGGGGGCGGGAAGGTTGGTCCTGGTGATCCGCCCCTGCCGGGGCGGCCCGGGACGGGTCGGCGGGCGGATCACGGTGATGTCCAAGCGGTCCTGGAGGGTCACATCGGCCGCGGAGCCGACCCGTTCGAGGAACTCGAGGTAGGCGTCACAGCAGCGCAGGAACACGTGCTGGCCGTTGTCGACGGTGAGCCCATCGTGGTCGAACGACCACGTCAGGCCACCCAGGCGGCGACGGCGTTCGATGACCGTGACGCGCGCCCCCCCGTCGGCGCAGTGCAGGGCGGCGCTCAGGCCGGCCAGGCCGCCTCCGACGACCACGACGCGAGGGCGGGTCATGCCTGGCCCCGGGTCAGGCCGGCCAGGGCCACCTGGGCCTTCTCCCACGGTGGGAGCGACACCCGCCGGTGCAGCACCGCCGCCGGGTCGCGTTGGATGCGTACCAGTAGCCGACGGTAGATGCCGGCCATGGCGGCCGTGCATGCCCGGGAGCGCCGGTCGAGCAGGGGCAGCAGGCGCAGCCCGTCGGCGTACCACGTCTCGGCCCGAGCCGCCTCGAAGGCGATGACGGCCACCACGTCGTCGACCGGGCCCCGCAGATCGTCACCGGCACCGAACCGGTCGAGGTCGGCCCGGGGCAGGTAGACCCGCCCCATGGTGTCGCGATCCTCCACGATGTCACGGAGGATGTTGGTGAGCTGCAGGGCCACCCCGAGGGAGTCGGCGAGGGGGGCGGCGCCGGCCGGGTCGTCGCAGCCGTACACCCCGAGGGACAGCCGGCCGACGGTGCCGGCCACCCGCCGGCAGTAGCCGACCAGGTCGTCGACGGTCTCGTAGGTGGCCCCGTTGACGTCCATCTCGCACCCGTCGATCAGCTCCTCGAGGGCGCTCATCGGTATCGGGTAGCGCCGGGCGGCGTCGGCCAGGGCGACCAGGATGGGGTCCTCGCCGGCCGTCGCGGGGTCGGCTGCGATGGCGGCCAGGTGCTTGCGGGTCGCCGCCAGGGCGTCGAGCTTGACCGCGGAGGGGTCGGTCCCATCGCCGATGTCATCGATGCGCCGGGCCACTGCGTACAGGGCGGACATGGCCTGGCGCTTGGGCCGGGGCAGCAGGCGGATGCCGTAGGAGAAGTTCCTCGCTTCGGCGCGGGTCACCTCCTCGCAGCGGGCATAGGCCTCGGCGACGTTCACGGCCGCACCTGAGGGTGGGCGGGGCGAGCCAGAAGTGACCCGGTGTGGATCAGGAGCTGCCGGGCCCGGGGGTGGGGCGCCCCGCCCAAGGGGTCGAAGCGCGCATCGGCGAGGGCGTCGAGGGCGGCGTGGCCGCCGGCCACGAACCCGGCCACGGCCAGGCGGCCCCGGCCGCGGAGGGATCGAACCAGTGGTTGCCCGTCGGTCAGGATGCGGCGGGCCCGGGCTACCTCGAAGCAGACGAGGCCCCGCAGCCGGGGGCTGGCCGGCCCCGGTCCCCGCAGCTCGGCCGGGTCGACCTCAAAGCGGTCCAGGTCCTCGGCCGGAAGGTAGATCCGACCGGCGGCGGCGTCCTCGGCCACGTCCTGGCAGTGCTCGGCGATCTGCAGAGCGGTGCAGACGTCGTCGGACCAGGCCGCCCTCTGCGGCGTGGCGGCGCCGAAGGCGGCCAGCACCAGCCGCCCGACCGGGTTGGCCGACAGGCGGCAGTAGTCGACGAGGTCCCCGAAGGTGGCGTAGGTGGCGGCCGTCTGGTCCAGGCGGTTGGCCCGGATCAGGTCCCTCAGGAGGTCGGGGTCGGCGCCCACGTCACCGGCGAGGCGAGCCGCCCGGCGGATCAGGGGGTGGATGGTGGCGTCGGTCGGGTCGTTGAGAGCCCGGGTCAGGTCGGCGTCGGCCCACGCCAGGGCGGCCAGGCGGTCGCCGGCGTAGTCGTCGCCCAGCTGGTCGATCAGGCGGGCCCAGCCGTAGAGGGCGACCAGCCGGGTGCGCAGGCGGGAGCCGAGGAGGACGGAGGCGACGGGAAAGTTCTCCCCGGTCATCCGGCTCAGGATCTCCGCTTCGCCCGGGACACCGGGCGGCGCGCCGCCGGCGGCGCCGGGAGCGTCGCTGGAGAGGTTGTCGGTTGGGGGTGAGACCGTCAACGGTGTCAGCCTTCGGGGAGCATCGGGCATCAGACCGGCTCGTGATCGACCCGGCATCCGCTCGTCGGTGTGCCGCGTGTCAGACAATGACCGGTCAGTCACAAGATGTACGCGACCGTGATGGTCGTGTCAAGGACCGGGTTTCCGGTGGCGGCCGGTGCCGGGCGGGATCTCCCAGTCGGGCGTGACCGCCCACACTATGACCTGGGCAAATGCCCGGTCGATGACACCCAGCCCGGCGCACACCGGATTGTCGGCGTCGAGGGGCCGACCGGCGGCCTCGGCCAGGGTGCGCAGGACCCGCCGGGCCAGGACCCCGCTGCTCGGGTGACCTTTGGCCGCTCGGGCCCCGAGCTCGAGGAGGATGGGCATGGCTCCGGCGACCAGGCCGGCGAAGACCTCGGCGGTGCGGTCCGGGTCGTTGGCGATCCCGTCGGGGCCGCCGAGGGCCTCGACGGCAGCCGCGAAGCTGGCCGCGGTGTCGTCGAGCAGGCGCACGACGACGGACTCGAAGAGGTCCTCCTTGGACGAGAAGTAGCGGTAGACGCGGCCCTTGGCCACCTCGGCCCGATCGGCCACGTCACCGATTGTCACCTCCGCGTAGCTCTGGGTCCGGAACGCCTTGGTGGCAGCGGCCACGATCCGGTCCCGGACGTCCGCCGGCGCCTGGTCGGCGTCGATGGGGGCGCCCGGCGGATCGGCGAGCAGGCCGGGCAGGGCGTCGGCGATGGCCTCCAGGCTCATGCCTCGCGCCTGGCGCAGGCGGCGGATCAGGCGGAGAGCTTCGACGTGGCGCTCGTCGTAGCAGAACCTGTTCAGCGCCACGCGCTCGGGCGGGGGAATGAGACCTGCTCGCCGGTAGTGGTGGACGGTGCTGGCGGGTACGTCGGTGGTCGCGACCAGCTCCGACAGCGTCAGCCGCACGGCCGGCTCCCTCAGTACGAGCGGCGCAGCAGCCATTGCTTCACCCTCCCATAGGGGGGGTACATGACGGCGGGGTCGGGTCGGGTTCCTCGCTGGAAGACGGACTTCCGGTGGGTGAAGGTATCGAAGCCGGTCTTGCCGTGGTAGGCCCCCATCCCGCTCTCGCCCACCCCGCCGAAGGGAAGGTCGGTGACGGCCAGCTGGAGGAGGGTCCCGTTGACGCACACGCCGCCCGAGGACGTCTCCGCGATCACCCGGTCTGTCGCCGCCTGGTTCTCGGAGAACATGTACAGGGCGAGGGGCTTGTCATGGGCGTTCACTTGGGCAATGGCCTCGTCGAGTCCGCTGACCGCCAGCACCGGGAGGATGGGCCCGAAGATCTCCTCGGTCATGACGGCTTCGTCCCACGACACGTTGGAGAGCACGGTCGGGGCCAGGTAGCGCTGCGAACGGTCTGAGTCACCGCCGACGACGACCTGCCCGGAGGTCCGACCCTGGAGAAGCCTCTGCAGGCGATCGAAGTGGCGGTCGCTGACGATGCGGGTCAGGTCGGCGCTGGCCTTGGGATCGGAGCCGTAGAAGGCGGCCAGCTCCTTGGTGAGCAGGTCGACGAACCGCCCTTCCACGTCGCGGTCGACGAGGACGTAGTCCGGGGCCACGCAGGTCTGCCCGGCGTTGACGAACTTGCCCCATGCCACCCGGCGGGCGGCGACGGCCAGGTTGGCGCTGCGGTCGATGATGGTCGGGCTCTTGCCCCCCAGCTCGAGGGTCACCGGCGTCAGGTGCTTGGCGGCCGCCTCCATGACGATCCGACCGACGGTGCCGTTGCCGGTGTAGAAGATGTGGTCCCAGCGCTCCTTGAGCAGCGACGTGACGACCGGGGCATCGCCCTCGACGATGGCCACCGCCGCCTCGTCGAGGTAGCGCGGCACCCAACGGGCCAGGGCGGCGGCCGTGCGCGCCGTGATCTCCGACGGCTTGCCTACGACGGCGTTCCCCGCGGCCAGGGCGTAGGCCATCGGGAGCAGCAGCAGGTGCACCGGGTAGTTCCACGGCGCGATGACCAGGGCGACGCCGAGCGGCTCTGGGACGATCGACGCCTTCGAGGGCCGCAGCATGGCCCGGACCCGGACTCGTTCGGGCGACGACCACGCCTGGAGGTTGTCCAGGATGTGATGGATCTCGTTCTGCACGTGGCGCAGCTCGGTCATCCACCCCTCGATGGCGGGCTTGCCCAGATCGGCGGCGAGTGCCTCGAGGAACTCGGCCTCGCCGTCGGAGAGCATCTGGGCCATGGCGGCCAGCTGGGTCCGGCGCCAGTCGAGCGGGCGGGTCACCCCGTGATCGAAGGTGGCCCGCAGGTGGGCGACGAGGGGGCCGTGGTCGGTGGCGGACGTGGTCTCGTGCAACGAGGTCATGCCCTCCAGCGTGCCACGTCACGCCGCGTCACGCGTCGGCAGGGATGGATCCCATCTTGCCCCGCTGGAAGTCCTCGAACGCCTCGGCCAGCTCGGCCCGGGTGTTCATCACGAACGGTCCGTAGGTGGCTACCGGCTCGCGGATGGGTTGACCGCCGAGGATCAGCAGCTCCAGGTCGGGGGCGTTGGCGTCCTGGTGGTGGTCTGCCTCGGCGACGATCGACCCGCCGGCACCGAAGGCGGCCAGTTGGCCGGTGTGCACGGCGGTGCGGTCCGGTCCGACGACACCCCGCCCGGCGAGAACGTAGATCAAGG
>JALYVP010000130.1 GCA_030853185.1 Actinomycetota bacterium
GCCCCCGACTCCGCGGCCCCCGCCTCGGCGCCGTTGTCAGCTCCGCCGGCGCCGCCTCCAGTCCGGGCCGTCGCCGCCCGGTTGCGGGAGGTGGCGACAGGCCGGTCGCCCCGGGCCGACGGCGGCGGATCGTCGGTCAGTTGATCGCCGTCGGTGGGCTCTTCCCGCCACACCTTCCAGCGGAACGGCTTGCGTTCGCGGGCGACGCGTTGGGGACGGTCGACGCGGTCGCGCGGCAAACCCCCGCCCAACGAGCCGTATTGGGCCGGGACGGGCGACGAGCCCGAGGCGGGCGTGTCGAACGCAGGTCGGGGCCCCCGCTCGGCCACCTAGTTCCTTCGCAGGACGCTTGCCCCGCTGGTACAGGCCATCAACCAGTTTCCTCCACAGCCAACACAGGTGCAACGGACGCTACCGTCTGGCCGGCGTCAAGGCTCACCACCCTGACACCAGTGGCGTCTCGACCCTGGCTGGAGATGCCCCGGACGGCCATGCGGACCATGACCCCACCGGAGGAGATGACCAGGATGTCATCGTCCAGGCCGACCATGAAGGCGGCCACCACCCGGCCCCGTTTGGCGGTGATCCTGATGCCCCGAACGCCGATCCCGCCCCGGCCCTGCCGGTTGAAGTTGTGCAGCTGGGTGCGCTTGCCGAACCCGGCATCGGTCACCATCAGGATGCTGGTTTCGTCCCGGGCCGGGTCGATCGAGACCACCCGGTCGCCGTCGCGCAGCGCCATGCCCCGCACCCCGGCCGCGTCCCGACCCATCGACCGCACGTCGCTCTCGGTGAAGCGGATGGCCATCCCCATCTGGGAGACCATGATCAGGTCGTCGTCGCCGCCGGTGACGATGACCCCGACCAGCTCATCGCCGTCGCGCAGGTTGACGGCGATGAACCCTTCCCGGCGGGACTTGTCGTACTCGTCGAACGCCGTCTTCTTCACCTGGCCCTTGCGGGTGGCGAAGAGCAGGAACCGGTCGGCGGGGAACTCGCGGGTGTCGATCAGGGTCTGGATCCGCTCGTCGGGGTCGAGGGGGAGGAGGTTGACGATGGCCGTCCCCCGGGCGGTGCGCTCCTTCATCGGTACCTCGTAGGCCCGCAGGCGGTACACCCGCCCCCGGTTGGAGAAGAACAGCAGGTGGGCGTGGGCGCTGGTGTGGATGACCCGGGTGATCAGGTCCTCCTCCTTGAGGCGGGTGCCGGCCACGCCTCGGCCCCCCCGACCCTGGGTCCGGAAGGCCGACGCCGGCACCGCCTTGACGTATCCGGCCCTGGTCATGGTGATGACCAGATCCTCGTCGTCGATGAGGTCCTCGGCGGCCATGTCACTGGTGTCGTAGGTGATGATGGCCCGGCGCTCGGTGGCGTACGCGTCCTTGATGGAGATGAGCTCGTCCTTGATCACCTGACGCAGCACCATCTCGTCGCCCAGGATGGCTTCGAGGCCCTCGATGGTCTGGCGAAGCTCGGCTAGCTCAGCCTCCAGGTTCGACCGACCGAGGCGAGTCAGCTGGGAGAGCCGCATGTCGAGGATGTGGTTGGCCTGCAGGTCGCTGAAGTCGAATGGCTCGGCCTGCAGGGCCGCCGCTGCCGCCCCCCGGTCCTCAGAGGTCCGGATGGTGGCGATGATGGCGTCGATCATGTCGAGCGCCTTGATCAGACCTTCGACGATGTGAGCCCGGGCCTGCGCCTTGCGGAGGCGGAACTGCGAGCGTCGGGTGATGACGTCGATCTGGTGGCCGACATACGCGGTCAGGGCCTGCACCAGGTTGAGGGTCCGGGGGATGCCATCCACCAGGGCGACCATGTTGACCCCGAAGCTGGTCTGCAGGGGAGTCATCTTGTAGAGGTTGTTGAGGACCACGTTGGCGTTGGCGTCGCGCTTGAGGTCGATGACGATGCTGGTCTTCTGCCTGGCCGACGAGTCGTTCAGGTCACGGATCCCGTCGAGCTCCTTGCTGTTGACCAGATCCTTGATCCGCCCGAGGATCGACGACGGGCTGGTCTGGTAGGGCAGCTCGGTGACCACGATCGAGGTGCCCCGCTTGGACTCGACGATCTCCGCCTTGGCCCTCATCTTGATCGAGCCCCGGCCTGTGCGGTAGGCGTCCATGATCCCCTGTCGACCCAGGATGAAGGCACCGGTGGGGAAGTCAGGGCCCTTGATGAACTGCATCAGGGTGGTGGCGCCGGCCTCGTCGTCGGCCACCTCGGGGTGGGCAAGGAGGTAGGTGGTGGCGTCGATGACCTCCCCGAGGTTGTGGGGGGGGATGTTGGTCGCCATGCCCACGGCGATGCCCTGGCTGCCGTTGACCAACAGGTTGGGGAAGCGCGCCGGCAGAACCGCCGGCTCGGCGAACTCGCCTGAATAGGTGTCGGCGAAGTCGACGGTCTCCTCGTCGATCCCGTCGAGGAGGCGATGGGCGATGGGCGCCAGGCGGCACTCCGTGTACCGGGCCGCCGCCGGACCGTCGTCGGCCGAGCCGTAGTTGCCCTGGAAGTCGATGAGGGGGTGGCGGAGGCTGAACGGCTGGGCCATGCGGACCATGGCGTCGTAGATGGCGCCGTCGCCGTGCGGGTGGTACTTGCCCATCACGTCGCCGCTGACCCGGGCGCACTTGAGCCGCGGTCGGTCGGAGCGAGCTCCCATCTCGTGCATGCCGAAGAGGATGCGGCGGTGGACCGGCTTGAGCCCGTCGCGCGCATCCGGCAGGGCCCGGCTGACGATGACCGACATGGCGTAGTCGAGGAAGGACCGCTCCATCTCCTCCTGGATCTCGATGGGCTCGATGCCCCCGAAGGTCACCGGAGTGGTGCTGTCGCCCCCGCCGCCTGCGCCGTCCTCGTCGCCGGGGCCGTCAGGTCCGTCCGGGGGCATCACGTCACTCATATGTCGAGGAACCTCACGTCCTTGGCGTTGGTCTGGATGAAGTGCTTGCGCACCTCGACGTCATCGCCCATGAGCGTCGAGAGGACCTCGTCGGCCAGGGCGGCCTGCTCCACGGAGACCTGCAACAGGGTCCGCGAATTCGGGTCCATGGTGGTGATCCCCAGGTCGTCGAAGTTCATCTCCCCGAGCCCCTTCAGCCGGCTGAACTCCGGTTTGTGCGTGGGCCGCTCAGCCAGGAAGGCGGCCTTGGCCCCGTCGTCCTTGAGGTACACCTTCTCCTTGCCGACCAGCGTGGAGTACAGCGGCGGTTGGCAGATGTAGACGTAACCGGCTTCCACCAGGGGGCGCATCTGGCGGAAGAAGAAGGTGAGCAGCAGGGTGCGGATGTGGCTGCCGTCCACGTCGGCATCGGCCATGATGCACACCTTGTGGTAGCGGGCCTTGGTGATGTCGAACTCCTCGCCCAGACCGGCGCCGATGGCGGTGATCAGAGCCTGGACCTCGTTGTTCTTCAGCATGCGGTCGATCCGGGCCCGCTCGACGTTGAGGATCTTGCCGCGGATGGGCAGCAGGGCCTGGGTCACGGGGTTGCGGGCGGCCATGGCCGTCCCGGCCGCTGAGTCGCCCTCCACGATGAACAGCTCGGCGTCCTCGGCCGAGGTGCCCCGGGCGCAGTCCCGGAGCTTCTCGGGCATCCCTGCGCCCTCCAGGACGGACTTGCGGCGGGTGGCGTCACGGGCCGACTTGGCCGCCTCCCGAGCCCGGGCCGCCTGCAGGGACTTCAGGACGGTCAGGCGAGCCTCGTTGGGGTTCTCCTCCAGCCACTCGGCCAGCTTCTCGTTGGTCACCCGCTGCACCATCGAGCGGATGCCGGTGTTGCCCAGCTTGGCCTTGGTCTGACCCTCGAACTGCGGGTCGGTCAGCTTGACCGACACGATGGTCGTGAGTCCCTCGCGGATGTCCTCACCCTGCAACGCCGGGTCCTTGTCCCTGACCAGGTTCTTGGCCTTGGCGTAGCGGTTGACCACCGCCGTCAGCGCGGTGCGGAACCCGTCGATGTGCATGCCACCCTCCGTGGTGGCGATCCCGTTGGCGAAACCGTGGACCCCGTCGGCGTGGTAGCCGGCGTTCCACTGGAAGGCGATCTCGACATCACCCTCGGGAGCGGAGGCGCCGAAGAACCCGACCTTCTTGAACAGGGCGTCCTTGGACGCGTTGAGGTGGGTGACGTAGTCGACGATGCCACCGGGATACTTGAAGGTCCGCTGTTCTCCTTCGGGCCGCTCGTCGGTGAAGCGGATGTCCAGGCCGGCGTTGAGGAAGGCGTAGATCTGGAGGCGCTCGAGGATGGTCTGGGCCCGGAACTCGGTCTCATCGAGGATGCGGCCATCGGGCCAGAACGACACGGTCGTCCCGTGCCGGCCCTTCAGCGACTCACCCACGATCTCGAGCTTGGACTGGGGCTTGCCCCCGTCGGCGAACTCCATGCGGTGGCGCTTGCCGTCCCGGTCGACCTCGACGATCAGGGTGGCGGACAGGGCGTTGACCACCGACACGCCGACACCGTGAAGCCCGCCGGAGACCTTGTAGCCCGAGCCGCCGAACTTGCCGCCGCCGTGCAGCTTGGTCAGGGCGATCTCCACCCCGGTCATCTTCTGGGCCTTGTTGATGTCGGTGGGGATGCCCCGCCCGTTGTCGACCACCCGGCAACCGCCGTCGGCGGTGAGGGTCACGTCGATACGGTCGCAGTAGCCGGCCATGGCTTCGTCCACCGAGTTGTCCACCACCTCCCACACCAGGTGGTGGAGGCCGGAGGGCCCGGTGGATCCGATGTACATGCCCGGGCGCTTGCGGACCGGGTCGAGGCCCTCCAGCACGGACATGTCGGCGGCGCTGTAGGAAGAGCTGTTGCCGTTGCCCTCCAACGTCGATGTCGCCGACCGGGCGTCGGACCTCGTTTGCAACGCCATGGGCGCGACCTCTCAGAGCGGGGGTACGAACGGCGCTCGAGTGGCCGGGACTGGGGGCCCGGAACCGGGGGCTCCGACCGGCAAAATCGCAGGTCAGCTACCCGAAACGCGATGTCTGTAGTTTACCAGACGCCCTGTGTCCGACCAGTCATCAACGGCCCTTTCGATGAGGTTCTTCCCCCTCGACCCGCACCTGCAGCTCGGTCACGTCACCCCGACCGGTGCTCTCGGCGATCCGCGCCAGGATGTGGGCGGCCAGGAAGCGGACCTGGGTGGCCCATGCGGGCTGGTCGACGGCGACAACGAGGACCCCGTCGCGCAGCAACACGGGCCGGGCATGGTTGGCCAGGGCGGGCCCAACGAGGGCTTCCCAGTGGGCGAACACAGCGGTGGTGAGGGCCGGATCCGGGCCTCCCAGGCGCCGGACCTCGCCGGCGAGGGACGAAGCCAGCGGGGTGGCCTCACGCTCGCCTCGCGGGGGCCGGGACGGCTTCCAGGAGGTCATGGCACCAGTGTGCCGTCCGCCACCCGGGCGGTGACGGCCGGGGTGGCCCCCGCGGGCAGGCCCGAGGCGGTGGTCAGCAGGGCCTGTCCTTCGGGGAGCCCGGCCAGGAGGGCGCCGGCGCGGAACGGGTCGAGCTCGGAGAACACGTCATCGAGCAGCAGCACCGGTGCCGACCCGATGCGGTCCGTGACGATCCGGTGCCCGGCCAGGCGCAGGGCGAGGGCCAGGGACCGCTGCTCGCCCTGGGACCCGTGGGTGCGGGCCGGCAGCCCCCCGATGGAGAGGTCGAGCTCGTCGCGGTGAGGTCCGACGGTGGTCACCCCCCGGCGAACGTCCTCGGTCCTCGCCTCCGCCACTGCCTCGGCGAGCGGACCGCCCCAGCTGCGCTGGTAGGACAGGACCACGGCGCCCCGCCCGGCGGCCCCCGGGCCCGGACGGGCCGTGGCCAGCCCGGCGTAGGCCTCCGAGGCGACGGGGCTGAGGGCAGCGGTGAGGCCTTGGCGGGCGGCGACCAGCGCCTCGCCGGCGCCGGCCAACTTGGCGTCCCACACGTCGAGGGTGGCGGTCACGTCGGGGGTGACCCGGCCCCCGGCGCTCTTCAGCAGGGCGTTGCGCTGCTTGAGGACCCGGTTGAGCTCCGCCTGGGTGGCGTCGTGGCGGGGGTGGAGGGCGACCAGCAGATCGTCGAGGTAACCCCGGCGCCCGCCCGGGCCCCCTTTGACCAGGGCCAGGTCGTCAGGGGCGAACACGGTGACCACCAGGGCCCCGAGCAGGTCCCGGGCCCGGCGCAGGGGCTGGCGGTTCACCTGGACCCGGTCCCGGCCCACCCGGCGCAGCTCAGCTTCGATCAGCACCGCCCGGCCCTCCCGCTCGGCCTCGGCCCGGACGATGGCCGACTCCGCCCCGGTGCGGACCATCGCCTCCGCCGGGGCACCCCGGAACGACCGCAGGGTGGCCAGGTAGCCGATGGCCTCGAGGAGGTTGGTCTTGCCCTCCCCGTTGGCCCCCTCGACGACGGTGAGGCCGCTGGGGGCGGGAACCAGCTCGGCGGCCGGGTAGCTGCGGAAGTCCGTCAGCCACAGGTGGCCGAGATGCACTCTGCTGTCTCAGCGGCCGGTGGGCTGGCTACGAGACCCGGACGGGCATCAGCAGGTACAGGTAGTCCCCGGCGTCGACGGGGCGCAGCGTCGCTGGCTTGAGCGGGTCGAGGGTGTCGAGCGTGACCTCGTCGCTGGTCATGGCCTCGATGCCGTCGACCAGGTACGTCGGGTTGAACGCCACGGTCATCTCCGCCCCTTCGTACTTGGCGTCGATGTCCTCGGTCGCCGTCCCCCAGTCGGTGGTGATCACCGTCAGCTCCACGCCGTCGGGGCGCAGCGCCAGGCGGACCGGGGTGGTGGCGTCGCGGGCCAGCAGCTTGACCCGGCGCACGGCATCACCCAGTGCCTCCCGGGCCACGACCAGCCGGTTGGGGTAGGCGGATGGGATCAGCTGGCGGTAGTTGGGGAACTCACCCTCGATGAGGCGGGTCACGAGCGTCACCGGACCGGTGGAGAACGTGGCGTCATGGGCCCCCAGGCGCAACGAGACCTCGGTGGCGGCCGTGCCGAGCAGGCGCTGGAGCTCGTTGAGGGCCCGGGACGGGACGAGGACCTTCTCCCCCTCGCCGAGGATGCCGACGCCCTCGAGGTCGCGGACGGCCAGGCGGTAGGAGTCGGTGGCGACCAGGCGCAGCCCCCCGGCCTCGGCGGCCATGAGGACCCCGGTCAGGATGGGCCGCGAGTCCTCGCCGGACGCCGCCCTGGTCACCTGGCGCAACGCCTCGGCGAGGCCCTCGGCGGGCAGGGTGACGCTCGCCCCGCTCGGTTGGGGCAATCTGGGGAACTCCCCCGCCGGGTGGGTGTGCACACTGAACTGGGAGCGACCCGAGGTGATCCGCAGGTCTTCGTCGTCGGCTTCGAGGACGACCGCACCCGGCTCCAGGGCCCGGACGATGTCGGTGATCAACCGCCCGGGGGCCACGACCACACCGTCACCGTTGCCGGTGACCGTCGCCGCCACCTCGATGGTCAGATCCAGGTCGGTACCGGTGACCCGCAGGTTGTCACCGGTGACCTCCAGGCGGATGCCCGACAGCACCGGTGCGCCACTGCGGCCGGCCACGGCACGGCCCGAGCTGGCCAGGGCCTCGACCAGGACATCACGCTCACAACGAAGCTTCACCAGGATCCTTCCTCAGCGGGGACTGCTTCTGTTCTTCTAAAGAGATTCTTACCAGTAGCAGTAATAAGGGCTGTGGACTGTGGAGAACCCGGGATCAGCGCTGGTCGGAGGACCGATGGTTGTTCGAGCCCCGTCCCCAGGTCCTCACAGGCCCGGAGGGGGGCACGGCCGGGCCTGTGGGCGCGCCCACAGCGGTCCCCCGTAATTACACGAGGCCGACACATCCTGTCCCCCTCGCCGTCCACCGGGCCCACGAGCGAGGACATTCCCAACAGCGTCGTCACGAGCCACCCTTGATCTTGTGGATCAGCTCGGTCACCTGGTCGTAGGTCTGGCGCCGTTCCTGCATGAGGCCGGTGATCTTCTCGACGGCGTGGATCACCGTGGTGTGGTCCCGCCCCCCGAACTCCCGGGCGATCGCCGGGTAGGAGAAGTCGGTCAGATCCCGGAACACGTACATGCTGATCTGGCGGGCGTTGACCAGGGGCCGGCGCCGGTTGGTACCGCACAGCTCGTCCACGCTGAAGCCGAACATGATCGCCGTCGTCTCCATGATCAGCTTGGGGGTGATCTGGCGTGGTCGGCCCGCGGCCAGGATGTCGGAGAGGACCCGTTCGGCCATGGGCCGGGTGAGACGCTCCTGGTTGAGGCTGGCGTAGGCCGTCACCCGGACCAGGGCGCCCTCCAGCTCCCGGATGTTGTCGGTGACGTTGGTGGCGATGAGCTCCAGGACCTCGTCGGGGATGGTGCCGCTCATCCGTTCCCCCTCCGCCTTCTTGCGCAGGATGGCCAGGCGGGTCTCCAGCTCCGGGGGCTGTACGTCGGTGATCAGACCCCACTCGAACCGGCTCCGCAGCCGATCCTCCAGGGTGGCGATGGAGCGGGGGTGGCGGTCGGAGGACAGCACGATCTGGCTGGAGTTGTCGTAGAGCGAGTTGAACGTGTGGAAGAACTCCTCCTGGAGTCCCTCCTTGCCCTCCATGAACTGGATGTCGTCGACCAGCAGCACGTCACAGTCCCGGTACCGCCGCTTGAACGTGGCCTGGTTGTTGGTCCGGATGGCGTCGACGAAGTCGTTCATGAACGTCTCGGTGGACACGTAGCGGATGTACATGCCGGGGAAGTTCTCGTTGACGTAGTGACCGATGGCGTGCAGCAGGTGGGTCTTGCCCAGGCCGGAGTCGCCGTAGACGAACAGGGGGTTGTACGAGCTGGCCGGCGTCTCTGCCACCCGTTGGGCGGCGGCGTGGGCAAAGCGGTTGGACGAACCGATGACGAACGCATCGAACTGGTAGCGGGGGTTCAGGGCGACGGCGTCGCGCTGGCCGTTGCTGCGGGGAGCGTAGGCCGCCCGGGTGTACGTGCCGGCCGCCCCCCGCCCGCCGCCGAGCTCGTCGACGTCGTCGCTGTCGTCACCGTTGCCGTTCCCGACCAGGCGCAGGGGCTCGATCTCCTCGCTGCGCTTGGCAGCCGCCGGGCGGACCATCAGGCGGACCCGGATGGGGATGCCGGCGGCGTCGCTGGCGCAGGCGGCGACCACCGGCAGGTAGCGGTCCTCGACGCGGTCGCGCACCGGGACGCTGGGAGCGCT
>JALYVP010000015.1 GCA_030853185.1 Actinomycetota bacterium
GACAGGACGCCGAGCAGGACGTTGAGCGTCTCTTCCGGTACGCGGTTGAGCTCCTCGACGTAGAGCAGGCTCCCCTCCACCATGGCGTCGACGAGCGGCCCGGGGATCCACGCGTCGGTGGCGTAGCCCTCGGCGAGGACGCGCGACGGGTCGTGGTGCCCGATCAGGCGCCCCGGGCTCAGCTCGGCGTTGCCCTCGACCACGACGAGGGGGATGCCTGCGCCCTCCGTCAACCCGCGCAGCAGCGTGGTCTTTCCCGTACCTGGCGGACCCTCGAGCAGGACGCTGCGACCGGCACCGAGGGCGGCGGCCACGACCTCGATGTCCCTGGTCCGGCCCACGACGGCGGCGCGGGCCGCGATCACCATGCCGACGACGGACAGCCCCCCGGTGACCGGCACCGGGGAGGCGATGTCGTCCAATCGATCAGTAGCGGATCAGGCCGCGGATGTTCTTGCCGGCGTGCATGTCCTCGTAGCCCTGGGCCACGTCGTCGAGCTTGTAGGTGGTGGTGACCAGCTCGTCGAGCTTGAGCCTGCCGTCGCGGTACATCTGGATCTGGCGAAGGATGTCGGCGCTCGGGTTGGACTCACCGAAGAGCGAACCCTGGATCCGCTTCTGGAACAGGGTGAGCTCGCCGATCGACACGGGGATGCCGACCTCGGTGATGTCGCCCAGGCCGGTGACCACCACGGTGCCGGCCTTGCGGGTGGCGGCGAAGGCCTGCCCCACGTGCTCGCCGTGGACGACGCCGATGGTGACGATGACCGAGTCGGCGCCCTGACCGTTGGTGACGGACTTGGCGAACTCGTCGGCTTCGGCGATGTCGGAGTAAACGTGGGTGGCGCCCAGCTCCTTGGCCTTCTCCCGCTTGAACTCCACGGGGTCGACGGCGATGACATTGTCAGCGCCGGCGGCGGCCGCTCCCTGCACGGCGTTGATGCCGATGCCGCCGATCCCCATGATGATCACGGTGTCACCGGGATGGACCTGGGCCGAGTTGACGGCCGATCCCCAGCCGGTGCCGACACTGCAGCCGAGGAGGCAGATCTTGTCGAGGGGGAGGTCCTTGTCGACCTTGATCGCCGAGTTGACCGACACGGTGGTGTGCTCGGCGAAGGTGCTGATCCCACACATCTGAGCCACCGGGCTCCCGTCGCCCAGATGCATCCGGAAATCGGTGGGGTCCTCCCACCGGGACCCGGCAAGGAGGGTGGCACCCAGATCGCAGAGGTTCTGGTGGCCGGTGGCGCACCAGCGGCAGCGGCCGCACCCGGGCAGGAACGAGAACACGACCGGGTCACCCTCGGCGAAGCCCGGGGTGTTGGGCCCGACCTTGGAGATCAGGCCGGCGCCCTCATGACCTCCACAGATCGGGTAGGTCCCGACAGGGATGTCCCCGGTGGCCAGGTGGTCGTCGGAGTGGCACAACCCCGAGGCAACCATCTGGACCTGGAGCTCTCCCTGGCGAGGTTCGTCAAGGTCGATGTCGATGACCTCGAAGGTGCCTGGAGCGCTGCGGATGACGGCACCGCGTGTCTGCATGATAGGTGCTTCCCCCTTGATTCTTTGGACTCTGGTCGGTTGCCGGCCACCCTACGCGCTTCCCGGGAAACTCGCCTGACGCCGTGTCGCAGGCCTCGCCGTTGCCGGCCCGGCGCACCGGGAGCACACTGTGACGATGAGCGTTGCCCCCTCTCCCCAAGGACCCCACCGCGAGCTGGCCGCCCGCCACCGCCAGGTCATGCCGTCGTGGATCGGTTTGTACTACGACGAGCCCATCGAGTTGGTCAGCGGCCAGGGCCGGCGGGTCGTCGATGGGGAGGGCCGAACCTATCTCGACTTCTTCGGCGGCATCCTGACGACCATGACCGGCCACGCCATCCCCGAGGTGCTCGAGGCCGTCACCGCTCAGGCCGGGAGGCTCCTGCACAGCTCCACCCTCTATCTGATCCGGCCCATGGTCGAGCTGGCGGAGCGCATCGCGGAACTCTCTGGGATCCCCGACGCCAAGGTCTTCTTCGTCAACTCCGGCAGCGAGGCCAACGACCTGGCGCTGCAGCTGACCTGCACGGCCCGGCACTCGAACCAGGTGCTGGCCCTGCGCCACAGCTACCACGGCCGGTCGTTCGCGTCGGCAGGCATCACCGGGATGCGGTCGTGGTCGGCTTCGAGCCTGACACCGGTCAACGTCAGCTACGTCCACGCCGGTTACCGCTACCGCAGCCCGTTCAGGGACCTCCCCGACGACCGTTACATCGCCGCGTGCGTCGACGACCTGCGCGAGGTGATCGAGACGGCGACGGCCGGCGACGTGGCCTGCCTGATCGCCGAGCCCATCCAGGGGGTGGCCGGATTCGTGGTTCCCCCCGACGGTCTGCTCGGCGCCCTGCAGGAGGTCTGCGACGAGTACGGGATCCTGTTCGTGTCCGATGAGGTGCAGACCGGGTGGGGGCGCACCGGGGACCATTTCTGGGGGTACCAGGCCCATGGGGTGCGGCCGGATCTCATCACCTTCGCCAAGGGTTTGGGCAATGGCCTCGCCCTCGGCGGTCTCGTCGGACGGGGGGACCTCGTCGACGACGTGCCCGCCAACTCCATCTCCACCTTTGGCGGCAACCCGCTGGCCACGGCCGGCGCTCTGGCCAACCTCACCTACCTGCTCGACAACGACCTCCAGGCCAACGCTGCGGCCATGGGGGCCCGGCTCCGCGAGCGACTCGATCCCCTCGCCGACAAGTTGGCGGTGATCGGCGAGATCCGGGGCAAGGGGCTGATGGTCGCCCTCGAGCTGGTGCTCCCCGGCACCACAGCGGCCAATCCGGCGGCCGCGACGATGGTCCTCGAGGAGTCCCGGGCTCGGGGTCTGCTCATCGGCAAGGGAGGGGTGCGGGGCAACGTGTTGCGCCTCGCTCCCCCGCTGTCGGTGACCGCCGACGAGATCGACGAAGCGGCGGCCGCGCTGGGCGAGGCGCTGGCCGTCGCCGACGAGGCGATGGCTCCGGGGTAGGCCACGAGAACCTACAGGCCGGCGGCGGTTGCGGCGGCCAGCTCCGTCCACATCCCGATCATGTCCGGCATCTGGTAGGAGGCCTGCAAGCCGCTCGGGTTGGGCAACAGCCACAGCATCGACCCGCCCAGCCGCTCGGTCTGGCAGCCGACTGCGGCCCGGGGCCGTCCGAACGCCGTCCGGTAGGCCTGCATCCCCAGGACGGCCACGCAGACCGGCGCCAGGGCCATCACCTTCTGCTCCAGGCGCGGGGCGCCGGCCCGCAGGTCCGCGACCGACAGCTCCGCGGCGGTGGCCGTCGTCGCCTCCACCAGGTTGGTTATCCCCAACCCGTAGCCGAGCAGCTCACCCTGCTCGGCGGGCATCAGGAGGCGGTCGGTGAGGCCGGAGGCGGCCAGCAGCTTCCAGAACCGGTTGCCGGGGCGGGCGAAGTGCTGGCCCAGCCGGCCGGACAGCAGCCCGGGATTGATCCCGCAGAACAACACCCGTAGGTTGAGGCCGACGATGTCGTCGACACCGGTCACCGTACCGATGGTGGGGGAGACGCGCTGACGTCGTCCTCCAGGGCCTCCATCTCGGCCAGCCAGGCGGGGGCATGGCGGGCCGCCCATTTCGGCCCGATCAGGCCGTGGCGCATGGCTCGCATGGCGTCGGGGTCGCGCAGGGCGTAGCCGATGTGGCCGACGATGGCGACCACGACGGCCAGCGCCAGCCAGTCGTGCACGAAGGTCGACCCGGTGCGGAACGACAGCGGCCACGGGTGGTACCACCGCATGATGGCTCCAGTGGCCAGCATGACCACGATGGTGCCACCGGTGAAGACGGCATTCAGCTTCTGACCGGCATTGAACTTGCCGACTCGGAGCCGCCGGCGAGCGGCCAGGCGGCGTTCCCGGCCGGTGCCCACGGCTCGCATCCAGGCCCGGTCGTCGGCGCTCCAGCGGTTGAACCGGCGGAAGTCGGCGCGCAGACCCTTGCCCCACCGTCCGGCCAGGGCCATGACGATCGGCACCGGAAGGGCCAGACCGCAGTAGACGTGGATCTCCTCGACGAGGTGACGCCGACCGATCAGCGCGCTGATCGGCTCGAGATAGAGGGCGGCGCCCGTGAGGATCAAGACCGCGAAGAGGGCGGCATTCACCCAATGCACGGTCCTCTCGACCTTGTCGAACCGCAGAAGGGCCCGGCGCCGCGGAACCCTAGGTGGTTGCGTCGTCGCGACCATTGCTACTTCCCACCCACGCTTCCACGTCGTAGTTGCCGGCCTGTTCCCAATAGCCCGGCTCCACCCGGTCGACCACCGCGATCCGCGACAGCCACTTGCAGGACTTGTAGCCGTACATGGGCGCCACATAGAGACGGACCGGACCACCGTGGGCGGTGGAGACGGGACCGCCGAGCATGGAGTAGGCGGCGATGACATCGGGGCGGAGGGCCTCGGCCAACGTCAGGCTCTCCGTGTAGGCACCGTCGAAGGACTCGAAGCGCAGGGCCTGGGCCCCAGCCTGAACCCCGGCCTGGCCGAGCAGGACGGAGAGGGCCACCCCGGTCCAGTGCACCTTGGGGACCCTCCACCCGGTGACGCACTGGAAGTCCTTGATGAGAGACGTGGGCGGCATGGCCTGGAGGTCGGCGAACGACAGGGTCATCGGGTGGTCGACCATCCCGTCGATGCTCAGGTGGTAGGCGGCGGCGCTCTCGGCCGGGAACCCGCTCGTCACCGTGTAGATCCGGAACCCGTCACCGCCGGGGATCAGGGAGGTGATCCCGGTAGGGTCAGCGGACTGGATCGGGTTGAGCACCGACCCGATGCCCCGCTGGATCGTGCTCCCCCCGACGATCCCGACCGCCCCCAGACCGAGCATGCCGAGCAGCACCCGCCGACCGATGGGCCGGCCCTGCAGCTCCTCCGAGGCCGCCGGACCGTCCGCGCCGCGGCCCCGTCGCTCCGAAGCCCGCGGCGGTGTATCGGACGGTGTCACCCCGATCATTAGTACGACGTGGTGAACGGCGAGTGGGCGCGCGTTCAGCGAATCGTAAGTTCCGGGCGGAAGATCCGGGCCCGTCCCCGGGCGACGATCTCCCCGGCGATCGAGGCGAACGCCTGGGACGCCTCCCCTTCCCGGTCGGCCACCGTCACCGGCCGGCCGATGTCACCACCCTCCCGCAGGCGGTTCTCGAGCGGGATCTTGCCGAGCAGGGGCACGCCCAGCTCGGAGGCCAACTGTTCCCCAGCGCCGCTGCCGAAGAGCTCGTAGCGCTTGCCGTCGTCGCCGGTGAACCAGCTCATGTTCTCGATGACCCCCCGCAGCGGCAGGTTGATCTTGCGGGCCATGTAGGCCGTGCGCTGGGCCACCCGTTTGGCGGCCACCTGGGGGGTGGTCACCACGTATACCTCCGAGGTGGGCAGGTACTGCGACATCGACAGGGCCACGTCGCCGGTCCCGGGGGGCATGTCGACCAGGAGGAAGTCCGGGTCGCCCCAGTCCACGTCGACGAGAAACTGCTCGAGAGCCTTGTGGAGCATCGGGCCTCTCCACATCACCGGCTGGTCCTCATCCACGAAGAAGCCGATCGACATGCACCGCACCCCGTAGGCGACGGGCGGGATCATCTTCTCATTGCGTACCGAAGGGTCGGCGTCGATGCCGAGCATGGCCGGCACCGAGAATCCGTAGACGTCGGCGTCAAGGATGCCCACGTCGAAGCCGGCCTGGACCAGGGAGATGGCCAGGTTGACGGTGACCGACGACTTGCCGACGCCCCCCTTGCCCGAGGTGATCCCGATGACCCTGGTCGCACTCCTGGGATCCATGAAGGCGTTGGCCCGACCGGACTCGTGGCCGAGCGGCCGCTTGGCCGCGGCCGGGGACGCCGTCGGAGCCGCGGCACGGCGGGGGTCGCCGCCCGTCCCGGCACCCTGGCGGGCGGCCAGCCGGTCGGTGACCTCGGCCAGCTCCTCGGGGTTGAGCACCGTCGAGGTGACCGACACGTCCTTGACTCCCGCCATGGCCGACACGGCGCCGGTGACCCGACGCTCCATCTCCTCCCGGCGGGAGGGGTCGACCCCGCTGAGGGCGATGGCCACGCGCACCCGGCCCCGGCGGATACCGATCCCCCTGATCATCCCCAGATCCACGATGCTGGCCTGCAGGTTGGGATCGATCACCGGGCGCAGGGCATCCATGACCTGCTGCTCGTCGAGCGCCATTCGTCGGGTCCTCCTCGTCGCCGGGTGACCACCGGTGCGGTCGAAGAACCGGACGGCGGGCCCACCCGGGCCATGGTGCCTTCGCCGGGACCCGGCCCCAGAGGAGCAAAGGCCTTTGGCGGGGGCACTCGGTAGGATACCGGTCGTGACATCACTACGGGGAAGGGTGGCGGGGTCGCCTGTCAGGGCCGTGCCCGTGTCGGTCACCCGGCGCCGGCCCGCCGCCTCCGCGGAGGAGGACGCCTCCGCGGGAAGCCCGGCAACGCCGGACCAGGCCCCTGCCCACGGCACCGGGGCCCCGGCGCCCAAGGAGGAGGCGGTCCTGACCGACGCCGAGTTCTCGGCGACGGTCAGCGCCGTCACCTCGGCGTTCGGCGACCCGACCCGCCGGCGCATCTACCTCCACGTCCGCGAGGGGGCGGACGGCACCACCGCCTCGGAGGTCGCGCAGCACTTCGACCTGCACTCGAACGTCGCCCGCCACCATCTCGACAAGCTGGTCTCCGGCGGCTATGTGGAGGTCTACACCGAGCGGTCGGCGAGTGGCGGCGTCGGGCGCCCGTCGAAGCGCTACCGGGCCTCCAACCGGGCGGTCGGCGTCGAGGCCCCGCGCCGCAGCGACGACCTGCTCGTGCTCCTGCTCGGGCGGGCCTTGGCCCTTGTCCCGCCTGCCGATGCCGAGTGCATGGCCGAGGAGGTCGGCGAGGATTACGGCCGGCTTCTCGCCACCCAGATGGGCAGCTCCGGCGGCCAGCGGTCGTTCCGCGCCGCCCTGCACGCCATCGCCGACGCTCTCACCGCCCACGGGTTCGCCGCCCACGCCGACGCCCGAGAGGACTCGGTGGCCCTGATCCGGGACAGCTGCCCGTTCTTCGACACCGCTCAGCAGCATCCGGTCATCTGCGCCGTCGACCGGGGGATGGTCCGAGGGATGCTGGCCGGCCTCTACGGCGAAGCGGTCCCGGCGATGGAGTCCTCCAGGGCCCTCGGCGACGCTGCGTGCGTCACCGTCGTCTGAACCACGTCCCGTCGTGATGACGGCCTGATTTCCATGCCGGCGTGACCATGCGGGCATACCTGGATCACGCGTCGACCACACCGCTCCGGCCGTCCGTGCTCGAAGCCATGCTGCCGTGGATGACCAGCGCCGATCCCGGGCGGGTCCACACCGAGGGGCGCATGGCACGGGTCGCCCTCGAGGAAGCTCGCAGCGAGGTGGCGGCGGCGTTCGGCACCCGGTCCCGGCAGGTGATCTTCACCTCCGGTGCCACCGAGGCCATCCACGCTGCCGTCTTCGGGGCCTTGGCCAGCGCCGGCGTGGACGCCCGGGTGAACGCCAGGGCGGACGGCAGGGGCGACCACGCCGTCGTCTCCGAGGTCGAGCACGCCGCCGTCCGCGACGCCACCGCCCGCCTGGCGGGCCGGGTCACCTGGGTCGGGGCCGGTCCCGAAGGTGGCATCCGCCCCGCCGAGATCCTCGCCGCGGTCGGACCCGACACCGCCCTCGTGCACGCGCAGTGGGCCAACCAGGAGGTCGGCACCCTCCAGCCCGTCACGGAGATCGTGGCCGCCTGCCGGAACCAGGGCATCACCGTCCACGTCGATGCGGCGACGGCCGCCGGGCGGGTCCCGATCGACTTCGACGCCCTCGGCGCCGACCTCCTCTCGGTCTCGGCCCACAAGCTCGGAGGTCCGCCGGGCATCGGGGCGTTGCTCGTCCGGCGGGGGCGGAGGTTCGCGCCCCTCCTCGTCGGCGGATCCCAGGAACGAGCGCGGCGGGCAGGCATGGAGAACGTCGCCGCCGCCGTCGGCTTTGGCGCGGCGATGGCGGCGCTGGGCGAGCCAGCCGAGAGCGGCGGTGGGCCCGGCGCGCCGGCGACCCGGCTCCTCCAAGAAGCGGCCCGGGCCCGGCGTCAGATCACGGTCCTTCGTGACGCCGCCCTGGCCGTCGATGGGGTGTCGGCGATTGGTCCGGCCGACCCTGCCGGCGCCATCGCCCACCTCCTCTGCGTGGATGTCGCCGGTGTCGAAGCGGAAGGCGTGCTCCTCGGCCTCGATCAGGCCGGCGTCGCCGCCCACTCGGGAAGCTCGTGCGCCTCTGAGCTGCTCGAGCCGTCCCCGGTCCTCGCCGCCATGGGCCTCCCGGCGGAGCGCAGCCTGCGGTTCTCGGTGGGGTGGACGACCACTGACGATGAGGTCGCCCTGGCCGCCCGAGTCCTGCCTCAGGTGATCGGACGGCTGCGAGCCCTCGCCGGGTAGCGGGACGCTTGCCGGGTAGCGGCGCCCTGGCCGCAGCCCGCGCGTGGATTCGTGCCGCTTTCCGACGCAGATTCCCACCAGCGATGCCCGCGCCGCCGTTGGTTCATCGACGTGACCCGGTGAAACCCACGACGGGATCCTGTCCGCCGCCGAGGCCAGGCATCTCCCATCTCCCGGTCCGCCGTCGACCGGTTGGCCAAGTCGGGGCTCCTACGGGGTAGTCGGCGGGGTGGTCGGCGTTGCCACGCCGCTACCAGCCTGCACCAACGCCGCCTCCACCCGGGCCTTCACCTGCGGATCCGGGTTGTGGTCGAGGTACCACTGGAGATCGGTGACCGCTTCGGGCTTGCGGCCGACATCGAGCAGGACGATGCCCCGGTAGAGGCGGGCAACCTGGTCCGTGGGGGCCAGGGCGACGGCACGGGTGAGATCATCGAGACCCTGGGTCTGGAGGTTGTGCTGCTGGGTCTGGGCCAGCAGCCAGCCCTCTTCGGCCAAGGCCTGGGCCTGGGTGGGGTCGTCGGCCAGGATGACCCGGCAGTCCTTCAAGGCGGTGACGGCGTCGCCGGCGGCGGCCGCCTTCTGGGCCTGGGCGAGAAGTTGGGCGTCCTTGGTGACACCAACCGGCGCCCCGGATACGGTCTGGCCGGGCAAGCGGGTGCCGGAACCCCGTTGCACCGCCCAGCCCGCCAGCGATCCGACCGCCACGGCCGCGGCCAGGCCCGCCGTCCATCGCCACCAGCGGGTCCGGCGCCACCTGGGCACGGCTTCCGACCGGGATCCTGCCCCCGGCGCCGGGTCCGACGACCCGGACGCCACCTGGTCAGAGCCTGCGCCCGGTACCGCCAGAGGCCCGGCGGCAGCACCCACCGTCCCGACAGCAGCCACCGACCCGACAGCAGCCACCGACCCGACAGCAGCCACCGACCCGACAGCCGCTCCCGAACCGACAGCCGCTCCCCCCCGACTCTCCCCGGCCAGCTGGCGGATCACTTCCGCCGCCCGCACGGTGTAATCGTCCTTCAGGGCGTCATAGTCGGCGTCGTCGATGTCGCCGGCGTCGTGTTCGACCTCGAGGTCGCGAAGGGAGCGGAGGAAGAAGGCGCGTTCCTCTTCGAGAACCGACCGGGGTCGGGTTGTCAGGGCATCCGGTGGGCCCATCGGGTGTGGATCCGGTTCACCGGGCGAGGCGTCGACCGCCTGAGAGCCGCCGCTCTCCGGTCGCAACACCACCACCTCACCGGGTCCCGGCGGACGCCGGCCGGGAACCGTGCCCTGGTCGCTCATGGCACCGCCCCAGGTGGCGCCTCGCGGAGGGCCTCCCCCACCAGCTCGCGGTCCGTGTCGGTGGCTGCCGGTCCGGTGGTCGCGGCCGGCCGCCAGCGGCGAAACGCCAGGACCAGTCCGATGATGGCCCCGGCGACGGCGAGGACGGGCACCACCCAGACGATCAGGCCGACGCCGTTGGCCTGGGGCTTCTCGAGGATGCCTGAGCCGTAGTCCTTGACGATCGCGGAGAGGATCTCGGAGGGGACCTGGCCGGCAACCAGCTCGGTACGGATCTGGCTGCGGATGGCCAGCGACGGTGGGGCGTCGGACTGGGCCACGCTCTGGCCGTTGCAGACGGGGCAACGGACCTGGCCGGCGACGGCGAGGGTGCGCTGGTCCAGGGACGGATGGCTGCTGCGGTGCAGGCCGACGACGCCTGCGCCGATGACGACGACGGCGATGACCAGCCAGGGGCCCCAGCGGCGCAGCCCGGCCCTGCCGCCCGGCGCCGGGGATCTGGTCGCGGAGGCGGTGACCACGGTCAGGACCCGGCGGTGGTGCTCGGCGTGGCGAAGGGGGCGATGAGGCCGTCGAGCTGGTCGGCGACGACACCGTTGACCAGCTTGGCCACCACCGTTCCCTGCGGGTCGATGAGGTACGACTCGGGGATGCCGGTGACGCCGTAGCTCACCTTGGCCTCGTTGTCGTCGATGACCGGCCAGGTGACGTGACGGGACTTGAAGTAGGAGGCCAAGGCCCGCTGGTCGCCTTCCTGGTAGGCGACGGTGATGATCTGGGCGTCACCTGCCGAGGCGTGGCGGGCGGCGAAGGTGAGCAGCTGGGGCATCTCCTGCTGGCAGGGGACGCACCAGCTGGCGGCGAAGTTCACCAGCACCCAATGGCCCGGGGGTCCGGCCAGGTCGACCACTGGCGGGGCCCCTGCGTAGGCGAGGAGGTTGGGACCGCCGACGGCCGGCGCCGGCTTGCCGATCAGGGGGCTCTTGGCGTTGACCTGGCTGGCCGGGCCGCTGGTGGCCAGCACCGCTACGAGCACGGCGAGGACGACAGCCACGGCCAGTGACGCCCACAGGACCACCCGCCGGCGCGGCCGGCCCGCGCCCGGCTCGAGCCCGGGGCCGGTGGTCGCACCGGGAGGGGTGGTGGTCACCGTCATCCCGGAGCCCCGGCCACACTCGGCCCGGATCCGGGCCCGGTCACCTGCGGCCCGGGCACCTGCGGGCCGGGTCCGGTCACCGGGCTGACCACCTTGGTGCGCCGCCGAGTCGAACGGACCGGGCCGCCGACGCCGGCCGGCACCGGACGGGCGCCCTGCCCGTCGGGATCATCGAGGTCGTCCGCCGCCCCAGAGCCCGCCGTCCCTGAGCCCGCCACCCCAGAGCCGATGCCGGGTCCCATGGAGACGGGTTCGGTGGGACGCCGACGACGCCGGCCGGGGAAGGCGGCGAGGACGGTTCCGCCGACGACGACCAGACCCCCGATCCACACCCACATGACACCGGGCTCGACGATGACACCGATGACGGCGACGCCATTCCCATCGGGAGGGGCGGCGAGGGTCAGGTACACGTCCGTCCGGGGCGTGGACCGCACCGCCGGAGTGCCGACGGTGTCATTGGCGAAGGGGTACTGGGAGATCGCCGGGCGGTACAGGCCGGCGTTGTCGACCCGGACCCGGGCCTCGAGCGATGTCTTCTGCGCCGAGGGCACGGTCCTGGTGCCGAGGAAGGTGACGGTGTGGCCGCCCACCGACGCACTCTGCCCTGAGCGCAGAGACACCTGCCGCTGGTGGGCGAACGAGTGGCTGGCGGCGAAGGCGACGGCGATCATGATCACGCCCAGGTGGACGATCATCCCGCCGTTGACCCGTCCCACGAACCCCCGCCCGCCCGTGCGGTGCACGGCGATGATCAGTTGGCGGAGGGCGGAGGCGGCGGCGAACGCCCCCAGGGTGAAGGCCAGCAGCGGGTTGAGCCCCCGGACCCCGCCGATCACGCACAGGACCAACACGGTGGCCGCCGCCGACGCGGGCCACACCAGCCGGTGGCGCAGCAGCTCACCGGACGCCTTGCGCCATGGCAGGACGGGGGCGATGGCCATCAGGAACAGCAGGCAGACCACGATGGGCATGGTCATCTTGTCGAAGTACGGTCCGCCGACGGTGATCTGCTCCCCGTTGAGGGCCTGAGCGATGAGGGGGAACACGGTCCCCAGCAGGACGACGACGGCGAACGCCCCGAACAGCAGGTTGTTGGCCAGAAAGGCGCCCTCGCGCGACAGCGGCGAGTCGATGCGGCCAGGTGAGCGCAGCCGGTCACCTCTCCACATCAGCAAGCCGACGGCGGAGGCGACGACCAGGGCGAAGAAGCCGAGGAGCACCGGGCCGATGCTCGACACGGAGAAGGAGTGCACCGACTCCAGGACGCCCGAACGGGTGAGGAATGTCCCCAGGATGGTCAGGCTGAACGTGGCCATGATCAGCGACAGGTTCCAGACCCGCAGCATGCCGCGCCGTTGCTGGACCATCACCGAGTGCAGGTAGGCGGTGGCGGTGAGCCAGGGGATGAAGGCGGCATTCTCCACCGGATCCCACGCCCAGTACCCACCCCAGCCGAGGACCTGGTAGCTCCACCACGCCCCGAGCACGATCCCACCGGAGAGGAACGCCCACGCGAACAGTGTCCACCGGCGGGTCTCGGCCATCCATCCCTCGCCGACCCGCCCGGTGATGAGGCTGGCGACCGCGAAGCAGAACGGGACGGTGAAGCCGACCAGGCCCAGGTAGAGGATGGGGGGGTGGAACGCCACCAGGATGTGGTTCTGCAACAACGGGTCGGGTCCCGGGCCGTCGGTCAACAGCGATCCGCTGATGGTGGAGAACGGGTTGGACACGGTCAGCATCAGGCCGAAGAAGAAGGCGGCGACGGCGAAGCCGACGGCGGTGGCCCAGCCCACGATGGGCTCGTGGATGCGCTTGCGGAAGTGGATGGCGACGGCCGCGAGGTAGCCGGCCAGGATGAGCGACCACAGCAGGATGGAGCCTTCGAGGGCCGACCACATGGCCGTCACCCGGAACAGCAGGGGCGTCTCCCGGCTGTCGTTGTGAGCGACATACGACAACGAGAAGTCATGGCCGATCAAGGCCCGCTGCATGGCGATGGTGGCGATCACGGCGCCGAGGAGGATCACCCACGTGTAGCTGCGCCCGACCCGAACCAGGCTGGGGCGACCCTTGACCAGCCCGACGACGATGGTGACGATGCCGGCCACGGCGCCCAGGAGGGAGAGGAGGACGGCGCTTTGGCCCAGGGCGGCGTTCACGGCGTGGACCCGGGGACGGGCTGGGGCTTCAACCGGTTGGGGTGGGCCTCGGTGTAGCTGGCCGTGTGCTTGACCATGATCTGGTCGCTGGCGTACACCGCGCCCTGCCAGTGACCGACGAGGACGACGGGGATGCCCGGCTTGAACAGCTCCGGCGGTGATTTGGTGTCGACGATGGGCACGGTGACCCCGTTGGCGGTCAGGTCGAAGCGGACGGTCTGGCCGAGGCGGGTCACGGCGCCTGTGACCGTGCCTTCCATGCGGAACACCTTGGTGCCCAGGCTGGCCCTGCTGGCGACGGCCTGGTCGGCCGTCCTGAAGTAGACGGTGGCGTTGGAGAGACCCTGGGCGGCGAGGAAGGCCAGCGCGGCGAGGATGACCACGCCGGCGACGATCTGGCGGCGGCGGGTGCCGAGGCGGCGGCGGCGGCTGAGGGGTTGGGCAATGACGCCCCCGCGTGCGGTGGACGCCTCGCCTGAGCGGTTGGCCCCGGCGCCGGTGCCGGTGACGTCTAGCGACATGGGCGGTCCTCGTCGGGCAGGGACCTCGACAGGTGGCGGCCCCGCCGGATCGTCCGCCAGGCGTAGGCCACGATGATCACGGTGGTGACGCCGTAGCCGCCGGCCACGTAGCCGTTCACGGCCGCGCCGCCCGCTCAGAGGTGACCGGGACGGACGGGGGCCGGGAGAGGGCGGCGGGGGCGGGAACCGGGCTCGCCGGGACGGCTTCGGCCCGGCGGGCCTCGATGGCCACCGCGAAGCCGTCGGACTCGTTGCGGTCCTCGAGGAGCTCGAGGCGGTAGCGGTGGATGAGCAGCCAGGTCAGGACGAGGCCGAAGGCCAGGAACGACAGGCCCATGGTGGCCAATTGCCAGCCGTGGATGAGCGGGTTGGTGCGCTCGAGCGTGTTCCCCTGATGGAGGGTCTTCCACCAGGTGGTGGCGTAGTGGTCGACGGGGATGATCAACGCGCCGCCGATAGCGGTGAGGGCCGCCCGCTTGGCCCGGCCGGCCGGGTCACCGCCGGTTCGGCGCAGGGCCAGGTACCCGGCGAAGACAGCGAAGAGCAGGGCGGTGAGGGTCAAGCGGGCATCCCAGGTCCACCACACGCCCCACGATCCCCGCCCCCAGATGGACCCGGTGGCCAGCGTGATGGCGCAGAACACCTCACCGACCTCGGCAGAGGCGCCGGCCAGGGCATCCCAGCGCCGGCTCCGGGTGCGGGGCCACAGGTAGGCCATGCTGGCCAGCGCGCAGAGCCCGAAGCCGACGTAGCAGCAGGTGGCGACGGCCGGATGGACGTAGATGAGCCGGACCAGCTCCCCCTGGGTCACGTCGGGTGGGGAGACGACCAGGCCCAGAAAGGCGGTGGCAGCGATGGTCATCAAGGCGGCGGCACCGATGAGGCGCGTCGTCCGATTGGCGGTCGAGGGCCGGCGGGTGGTGCTCACGCTTCCTCCAACAAGGCCCCGAAGGCCAAGACCCCCAACGTCACGTAGATGACCGCGAAGCTGACCAGCAGGGCCAGCCACCGCCAACCGTCGTCGGCCGACAATCCCAGAGCCACCCTCCACGCCTCGGTGGCCCCCAGCAGCACCGGGGCCACGACCGGCAGGACGAGCAGGGGCAGGAGGGTCTCGCGGACCCGCAGCCCCGATGCCATGACCCCGTAGAGGGTGCCGGCCCCGGCCAGTCCCACGGTGGCCACCACCGCGGTGGCGACGAGGAGCAGGGGATCGTGCAGGGTGGTGCCGTAGAGCACGACGATCCCGGCGCCGAGCAGCACCTCGAGGACGACCAGCTCGGCGGCGACGGCCACCGCCTTGCCCAGGAAGATCCCCGCCGGGTCGAGACCCGACATCCTCAGACCGTCGCGCGCTCCGTCTGCCGCCTCCACCGCGAAGCTGCGCTGCACCGCGAGCAGGGAGCACAGCAGCACCGTCATCCAGAACAGGCCGGGCGCGGACCGGGTGAGCAGGGACCGGTCCTGGTCGAAGGCGAAGCCGAAGAGGACGAGCACCACCAGGGCGTAGGGCGCGACCTGGTTCGTCGTCACCCGCGACCGGGCCTCAACGCGCAGATCCTTGCCGGCCACCAGGCCGGCGTCAGCCCACACCGGAGGCCTCCACCCGCCGACCGTCGGTGGCGAGAGTGGGGGGGGCGGCGGACTCGCTGGTCTCTGGGAGCACCATCCCCCCGGCGATCGTGACCGAGCGGTCGGCGACAAGGCGGGCCCGGTCGTGCTCGTGGGAGGCCATGACCACTGTCGCTCCCTGGCCGGCGGCGGCCCGGATCAGCCTGTCGAGGAGATCGCGGTGCTCGGCGTCCAGCCCGGCGTGGGGCTCGTCGAGCAACCACAGCCCCGGATCGCGGGCTACCAGGACGGCGAGAGCGGTCCGGCGCCGTTGGCCGGCGGACAGCGACGAGACCGCGGCTCGCCGCAGCCTGCCGGTCAGACCGAGGGTGTCGAGGGCGGCGTCGACGCCGGCCAGCGGCGCCCGGGCGGCTCGCACCGCGAAGCGGACGTTGTCGGTCACGCTCAGATCGTCGTAGAGGGCGGTGCTGTGGCCGTAGAGGCCGGTCTGCCGCCGCACGGCCCTGGGGTCGGCGATGACGTCGGCGCCGAGGACCTCGGCCGAGCCGGAGACGATGCGCAACAGCCCGGCGCAGACCCGCAGGAGGCTGGTCTTCCCGGCCCCGTTGGCCCCCTGGAGCAGCACGACCTCACCCCTGGCCACGTCGAGATCGACGCCGGCCAGGACGGGGAACCGACCCACGAGGGCGACGGCTGAGCGGAAGCGGATCGCAGGACCCATCACGACCGCGGCAACGCTACTGGGGTGCCACCCGCTACTGCCATCCGGCCGGACCGGGGTGGGACGCCCGTCACACGGTGGTCTGTCACACCGTTGAGAGGCGTCCAAGACCGAGGTCGTTGAGCGCGTTGCTGAACCACGTCGAAAGGACGTACAGGTCGTCGGTGAGGAGCAGGACACCCAGGGCGGCGAGCACGATGCCCGAGATCACGTTGATGGCTCGGGCGTGGTGGCGGGCGAAGCCGAAGACACCGCTCAACCGGCCGAAGGCGAACCCGGCGGCGACGAAGGGGACCCCGAGCCCGAGCGAGTAGGCGACCAGCATCGCTTCGCCGCGCACCAGGGTGTGACCGTCGGCGGCCAGGCTGAGCACGGCCGCCAGTGCGGGTCCGATGCAGGGCGTCCACCCGAACGCGAACGCCATGCCCATCACCGGCGCCGCCCACGGTCCGAGGCGGGAGGGCAGCACGTGCCAGCGTCGCTCGGTCGTGAGGACCCGGGGTCGAACCAGGCCGGCGAAGGCCAGACCCATGACCACGATCACCCCGCCGGCGACGCGGTTGAGTGCCTGCTGGTGGTTCCGCAGGGCGGACCCGAGGCCGGACGCCGTGGCTTCCAGAGCGACGAAGACCACGGTGAAGCCAGCGACAAAGGCGAGGGCGGACAGCACCAGGCGGCGCTGGTTTGGCCCCGACGCGGCCCGCAGCTCGGCGGTCCCGACCCCCGACATCATCGACAGATAGGAGGGTACGAGCGGCAGCACGCAGGGCGAGAGGAACGAGATGATGCCGGCACCGAACGCCACAACGAAGCCGATGGGCGAGTGCAGGATGAGGTGGTTGCCGTCCATCAGCGCCGCCCATCATGACAGCACGGTGACACTCGGCGGTAGCGGCCCAGGCGGACCCCATCCGCGTCCGGCGGCGGGGGGCGACGGTAGCGTCGACCAGGTGCCGCTCAGCGCCCTTGCTCTCGTCCTCGGCGGGGTCATCGGCGTCGTCCTCGGAGGCGATGTCCGCCATTCGGCCACATGGCGGCTGCGTTCGTGGTGGCTGCTGGTGCCAGGAGTCCTCGGCCAGGTCGCCGCCGACCGCTGGCACCTGGCCGGGCTGGGCACCGCCACCCTCGTCGCCGCCTACCTGTGTCTCCTGGTCTTCGTCGGCCGCAACATCCTGCTCGTCGGCATGGGCGTGGTGGCCGTGGGCCTGATCGCCAACCTGGCCGTGATCACCCTCGACGGGGGGATGCCCGTCCATCCTGCCGCCGTGGTGCGAGCCGGCATCGCCGGCCCGGACCAGCTGGCGGCCGTCGGCTACGGCCGGCGCCACCACCTCGAAGCACGAGGGGACCATGCCACCTTTCTTGACGACCGCCTGCCGCTGGGAGCCGACCACCAGGTCCTGTCCATCGGCGACCTGATCCTCTTCGTCGGGGTGGCCGACGTGGCCGCCAACGTGGTTCGCCGACCGCGACGGCGCCGGGCCACGTGGGTCCGCCGGTCCTATGCCGTGACCGCGATCACACACCCGCCCGCCCCCGAGCCGAGCATGGCGGAGCTGATGTCGGTATGGCCGACCCCTACCTGATCAGTGTCCTGTCGTTCCGCCTCGGTGGTCCTGACGGCGTCTCAGTGGAAGCCGCCAAATGGGTGACGGCCCTTCGGGCGCTCGGATACCGGACCCGCACCATCGCCGGCGGGGGTACGGCCGACGTGATCCTGCCCGGTCTGGGGGCCGGCGCCGAGCTGGGAGCGGCTGCACCCCCGCCGCTGCCGGTCGATGAGCTGCGCCGGGCCGTAGGCGACAGTGGGCTGGTCGTGGTCGAGAACCTGTGCTCGCTTCCCCTCAACCCGGCCGCGACCGCCATCACCGCCACGATGCTGGCCGGGCGACCGGCCGTGCTCCACCACCACGATCTTCCCTGGCAGCGGGCCCGGTGCAGCGCCGACCCCCCGCCACCGGACGACCCGGCGTGGGTGCATGTGACCATCAACGACCTGTCCCGCCGGCAGCTGGCGGAGCGGGGCATCGAGGCGGTGACCATCCCCAACAGCTTCGACGCCAACGCTCGTCCCGGGGACCGGGAGGCCACCAGGGAGGCGTTGGGAGCGGGCCCTGAGGATCTGGTCATCCTCCAGCCGACCCGGGCCATCGCCCGCAAGGACGTGCCCCGGGGATTAGCGATCGCCGAGCGCCTGGGCGGGTGGTTCTGGCTGCTCGGCCCGGCCGAGGAGGGATACGGGCCGACCCTGGAGAAGGTCCTGGCCGGTGCTCGGGTCCCGGTGCGGCGGGGTTCGGTGGCACCGATGGTGGCCGGCCGCGGCGTAGAGCACGCCTACGCCGCCTGCGACGCGGTGGTGTTCCCCTCGACCTGGGAAGGGTTCGGCAACCCGCCGGTCGAGGCGTCGCTGCTGGCCAAGCCGGTGGCCGTCGGGCCCTACCCGGTGGGGGCAGAGCTGGTGGCCAGGTACGGCTTCCGGTGGTTCGACACCGCCGCACCTGAAGGGCTGGGCGCCTTCCTGGCCGCGCCCGACCCTGCCCTCCTCGAACACAACCGCCGGGTGGCGGCGACCCATCTGGGCCTGGATCGACTCGTTGCCCGCCTGGCCGAGATCATCGACACGGCCGGCTGGCCCCGCCGGGATCGGACGGGGGAGGACTAGGCCTGAGCCGGCGGGAAGGACCGGTACCGGCGGCGTCGGGCTCTGGCGGCCAGGAGCCCCGTCGCAGTGCGACAGGCCGGGTACGGTCGCAGGGGTTCAGGAGGACGACGAAGCCGCTTGGATGGTGACGACTTGGGCGGGCGCACGTCATAGATGTTCGGCCTCCGACCTACGCTCCCCTGCCGACTAGCACAAAACAGGACATTTGCCACCTTGCCTCGCCAACAGCGCCTTCCTCGTACCACCCGACGCCACCAGCTCCTCGACGTCGCCCTTCCCCTCTTCGGGTCGCGCGGCTTCCACGACACGTCCATGGAGGACATCGCCGAGGCCGCCGGCGTCACCAAACCTGTCTTGTACCAGCACTTCTCCTCCAAGCGGGAGCTGTACCGGGAGCTGCTGGCCACCGTCGGTGAGGACGTGCGGACCCTGATCGCCGAGGACGCGGCCCGCGAGGCGGATCCGCAGCGGCGGGTCAAGGCCGGGTTCGTGGCGTACTTCGGCTGGGTCCGGGAGCACACCAGCGCCTTCAACCTCCTCTTCGGTGGTTCGGCCCGCCAGGAGGATGATTCAGCGGAGGTGGTGGCGGCCATCGAGGACCAGATGGCCACGGCGGTCGGCGAGTTCATCGAGGCCGGGGTGGACCGCCCCCACCGGGAACTGCTCGGTTACGCCATCGTCGGCCTGGCCGAGATCACCGCCCGCCAGTGGGTGGCCCGCAACGGTGGGCTGGGGGCGGCGCCGACCACGACTCCACTCGACGCGGCCGAGGGGGACCTGCTGGCCGAGCGCATGGCGAACTTGGTGTGGGCCGGTCTTCGCAGCCTGCCCGGCGCCCGGGCCGCCGAAGCCCGGCTCCCGGCCCGGGCCGAGCCTCCCACCGAGCACCCCGGACCCACGGTGCAGATCCCTCCCAACTGCGATGTCACGCTGGGCATGACCTGCACCGACAAGTCGCAGCCGGGGGTGACGGTTTGGGAGATGCCGGCCGACGACCGCTTCGCCAACCCGGTCGGGGTGCTCCAGGGCGGTTTCGTCGCCGCGTTCGTCGATTCGGCGATGGCCGCCACCTCGGTGACCTCCAACCGGGACCGCAGGGTGTACACGGCCAACACCGACCTGCGGATCAGCTTCTTCAGGCCGGTCAGGACCGGCGGTGTCCTGACCTGCACGGCCCGGGCGGTGTCCACCGGACGCCGGGTGACGTTCGTCGAGGCCGAGGTCGTCGACGACGCCGGGGTGACGGTGGCCCGGGCGTCATCCACGTTCCTGCTCACCGACCGGGCGGGGTGAGGACCGCTCGGTGAGCCCGTCTGATCCGGGACGCCGGGCGCCGATCAGAGCTTGGCGAGGACCTCGTCGGCTCCGCTCCTGGCGAGGCCCAACCCGTCCTCCTCGACGGTCAGGTCGGTGATGACGCCGTCCTCGAGGATGGCCGAGAAGCGCTTGGACCGGACGCCGAGGCCGCCCCCACTCAGGTCGATGTCCAGACCGAGGGCCCGGGCGAAGTCAGCGGACCCGTCCGCCAGCATCACCACCTTGTCACCTACCTCCCGGGCCTCGCCCCAGGCGCCCAGGACGAAGGCATCATTGACCGCGGTGCAGGCGATGGTGGTGACGCCTTTGGCCTCCAGCTCGTCGGCCCGCAGCACGAACCCGGGCAGGTGGTAGTCCGAGCAGGTGGGCGTGAAGGCGCCGGGGACGCCGAAGAGGACGACCTTGCCCCGGCCCAGGACGTCACCGGTCTGGACGGCTTTGGGACCGTCGGGCGTCGGGGTCTGGACCTTGACGTCGGGGATCTTGTCGCCTACGGAAATCGCCATGCTTCCTCCTGCGCTGGGGGGTGGGCGCACCGACCGTGGGGGCCGGGCGGGGCCGAGCCTACGGCGCTGAGCACCGTTGGGCGCCTGGCGGCCTTTACCGGCTTCAATAGGGGCCCATGGCCGACCTGGACAAGGTGGATCTGTCCCTCCGGCTCTCCGGGAGCCACGAGCTCCGGCGCCTCACCGCGGCCCAGCACCGGCTTCTCCACCTGCGACTCGTCAACGGCGGCTTGTTGGGCGACGGCACCCTCGGTCCCCCGGTCTGTGTCGTGTTCGAGGGCTGGGACGCGGCCGGCAAGGGTGGTGCCATCAAACGCCTGGTCGCCTCCCTGGACCCCCGGCACGTCCGGGTGGCGCAATTCTCCAAACCCACCTATGACGAGAAGCGCCACCATTTCCTCTGGCGCTTCTTCCCCAACCTGCCGGGGTGGGGGGGCATGGCCGTCTTCGATCGCTCCTGGTACGGGAGGGTCCTCGTCGAGCGGGTGGAGGGCTTCGCCACCGGGGAGCAGTGGCAGCGGGCCTACGACGAGATCGTCAGCTTCGAGCGATCCCTGGCTCTCGAGGGGATGGTCATCATCAAGCTGTGGATGCACATCTCCCACCAGGAGCAACTTCGTCGCTTCGAGCGCCGCGCCGCCCACCCTCTCAAGAGCTGGAAGCTGGGACCCGAGGACTGGCGCAACCGGGAGCAGAGGGGCCCGTACGAAGAGGCCCTCCGGGACATGTTCGCCTTCACCGAGCACCCCCTCGGCCCCTGGGACCTGGTCGAGGCGGAGGACAAGCGCTTCGCACGGGTCAAGGTCATCGAGACGGTGATCGCGCGCTTGGAGGACGGCATGCGCCGGGTCGGCGTCGAACCCCCTCCCCCCGACGACACTTCCCCGCCGATCTGAGGGGCGCAGGCATGCAGCAGCCCCCGGCGCCGAAACGCCGGGGGCTGCGAGGTGCTGCGCTACTGCGTTGCTACCGGATGCTGAGGATCAGCTACCAGCAAGGATGATGTGAGCCACACCCAGCGGGAGGCCGGCCGTGACGGCCGTGGTCCCGAAGGTGGTGTCCAGCGCCGAGGCGGCGGTCTGGGTCAGGTTCACGATGGTGCCATCGAGGTGGACGGTGCTGCCGCTCATGCTGACCTGAACGGGGGTCCCGTTCAGGGAGGCGATGGGGACGCCGACCTTGCCACCGACGGTGCCGGTCAGAGTGGAGCTACCCGGGTCGACCACGAAGTCGGTGATGGCCAGGGTCTTGCCGCCCTTGGAGAACTGGATCCCGCTCCCCTGGTGGATGAGCGAGCCGACGATGTAGCCGGGCTGGTAGCTCTTGTCACTGTGGATGGCAGCGAACCCGCCGGTGATGGGGAAGCCGATCGTCGACGTTGCGGTGTCGAAGGTGGCCTTGCCCACCGGGGCGACAGCCACGCCCAGGCTCTTGAGAGCCATGGCGGTGCTGGCATTGAGGGCCACCGAGGTGGACTGACCCGAAACCCGGGAGATCTCGGTGGTCTTGTCGGTGTAGGTGTTCGGCGTGCCAGCCAGATCCAGGTGCACGGTGCCGAGGGCCAGACCAGCGGTGACTGCGGTGGTGCCGAAGGTCGTGTCGAGCGCCGAGGCCGCCGTCTGAGTCAGCTTGGCAACCGTCCCGTCGAGGGTGACATCGGCGCCGGCCATGCCGGCCTTGACGGCCGTGCCGTCGAGGGTGGCGATCGGGACGGCGTTCATGCCGCCGACCGAGCCGTACAGCATGGAGCCGCCCGGGTCAACCACGAAGTTGGAGACCGTCAGGCTCTTGCCCCCACCGGCGAAGGTCAGCCCCGAACCGATGTGGTTGATGTCGCCGACGATGTAGCCGGGCTTGAACGAGGTGTCACTGTGGATCTCGGCGTACCCGCTGGTGATCGGGAACGTCACGGCCGTGCCGCCAGAGGCGGTCTTGGCCGCCGTGGCCGACCCGAACGGCGAAACCGTCAGCTTCAGCGACGTGAGGGCCGCGGCTGTCTGGGGGTTCAGGGTCACGGTGGTGCCCTTGCCGCTCAGAGCGGGAAGGGCGGTGACCTTGTCCGCTGCAGGGGCGGCGCTGGGCGGGGCTCCGCCCTTGGCGGTCGTCGGGGAGGTGGAGGTCTTGGAGCTGCCACAGGCCCCAGCGGCGAGCGCTAGGCCGCCTACCAAGGCCACTGCAGCGAGACGGCGGTGCGTCCGTGTTGACATCGATGACATCCTTCTATCGGTTTGGATTGATTTTTGTGAATCGTTCATATCTTCGGTGCCGCTATCCCACCTGGATGGGATGAGACCGAATGAACCGGTGTGCCATCGGGCTCACCCCGGCTCGGGATTCAAGAGGCCTATTCGGAGCCAACCGGCCTGGCGGACGACAGCGAGCCATTTCGACTGACGGGCTCGCTATTCGCAGGGCCACCATCTCAGGGTCCGGGGACGGTCCATATAGGTCCCGCTCATGGCAAGACAAGCGCAACTACCTCCTTCTTCCCGAGATCGGCGAGGGCTAAACCGGACGTATGGGATCTCTCCGATCCATCGACGGGGCTGGTCAGCCACTTCGTTGTCGATGAGGCCGCCTCGTCGTGGCCCCCGCCGGCCTCCGCGCCGGCATGCATGGCCGAGCATCCGCGGCAGTCCGCTCGTTCGCTGTCTACGGCCACACCCCGGTCCCCGAAGCGGTCTGGCTCAACCGGACCATCTGCATCGACACCGGCTGCGTGTTCGGCGGGCACCTCACCGCCCTGCGCCACCCCGAACGAGAGCTTGTCTCGGTCCCGGCACCTCGACGCCCTCGGCCGACTCTCCACCACCGACCCCGGAAAGGGCTCACCCAGCCGGGGATCAGGTGCCGAGGCCGGGAGTACCTGCGGATCATCTACGGCCCCGAGTATACCGCCGAAGCCAACCTCAGCCGGCTCCGCAGCAGCGCCCTCGGGCACAAACGCTCCCTCGCCTGGCGCGAGTTCGCCCTCGGCATCGAAGCCCTCGAGCGATTCGTCGCCCACGAACCAGCCCTCCTCGACGAAACGGCCACGCCATCTGGCGCAGATAGCCGTCGGGTGCCTCCTCATTCATCCCGTAAGCGGCCGGCATCTGGCGCTTGGGCAGGTGCATGGTTCCGAACAGCAGATCGATCCAGGGGAACTCGCCGGCGAAGTTGCTGTTGTACGCCGCCGGGTCCGAGGAGTGGTGCCAGTGGTGAAACTCGGGGGTCGAGATCACCCACCGAGATGGCCCGAAGCGGAACCGGAGGTTTGCGTGGATGAACAGCGCCTGGAGGGAGAAGAAGATCAACAGCGCACCGAAGGTGGCCCGGCCGAATCCGAGGATGAACAGGGGAAGGATGGTGCACGATTTCGTGAACCCCTGGTCGATCGGGTGAACCCGGCCCGCGGCCAGCCAGTCCATGTCGGTGATCGAGTGGTGCACCTTGTGGAATCTCCACAGCGCCGGAATGGTGTGAGCCGATCGGTGGGCCCAATAGCCGGCCATCTCAGCAATGACGACAGCCTCGATCAGCTGCAACCAGTGGGCCTGGCCGGCAATGGTCATGCGGACGCCGGCAGGTACGGCGGCGTGCAAGCCGGTTCCAACCGAGACGACGGCGATGCCAATCAGCACCGTGGTGAGGAGGTTGTTGACGACGAGGTGCACCAGATCGCTTCTCCACCTCGGGCGGAAGATCGGCTGGCGTCTGAGAGCAAACAGCCGTTCAAGCGGGACGAAGATGGCGGCGAGGACGACGAGGCCGAAGATGAACGTGCAGCACTGCCAGGGCGCCAACAAGCACGGCCGTGGTGATGACCCCAAGGATCATGCCAGTGAGGTTGAGCTTGCCTTCCTGCGGGATGTTCGTTTCCTCGATGAGCGTCATGCCACGAGCATGAGCCCTCTTCGGTGCCGCCGCCACCCTTACTGGCCATCTCTCATCAACTTCGAACAGATGAAGGCCATCGACGGGATCCTGCTGGTCGGAGGCGACAGCGAGCATCGAGGAACAGGCCGGTCCTCGCTCGCCGCAAGGACGGGGTAGCGGTCGCTACAGTTCTGCGTTGACGCCGGGCAGGGGGTAGGGGCTGATGGCAGTGCAGTTTCCGGGGAAAGCGACCGATGGCGCTGGGAACGATCTTCTGGTCCCGATCCAGGAGGTCTTGCGAGGTCTCAGTGTGCTGCCAGGCAAGGATGATCTTGGCAAGTCGAGGCTGTCGGCGACGTTCGGTGGCCCCGCACCGAGTGTCGCGGTCATCGAGGCGGGCGCCACCGCGCTGTCAAAGTGGTGGTCGGTGGCCGTTGCTGGCCTGGGCGGTACGGCGGCGATCTCCACAGCGGCGACCGGTTTCTGGAACGGTCAGCACGGTGGGGCCAGGATCGCGCTGATCGGAGGGATGGCCGCGGTGGTGGCGGCCACCTTTGTCGCTGTTGCTGTGATCGTAGCGTCGGATGTGAGGGGACGAGCAGCGGGCGCGGTCGCCCAGTACAACGCTCGCGCTCAGGTTGCCTGCCAGTTCATGGCCCTGTCACTGGGTGCCAACCAAGCGGCGCCGTCGTCCATCGATGGGGTTGCCCCTGTCGACAGCGCGCTCGCTGTGTTGCTCGCAGCAGCCGGTAAGACCGCCGAGGTCACCCATCGGCCGTCGAGCACCAAGGGGCACCTGGGCGGGATTCGTCTTGGCGGCGGCAAGGTCGAAGTCCGGCTCGTAGCACACGGTCCTGGCCAGGCTGACAGTGGGTGGTACCCGCCTGGGGAGTTCGACCTCATCAAGTTCCACTACGCCGATCCACCGGGCTGACCGCCCGTCAACGAGCGGGCGGTCATCGGGCGGGCGAAGCTCATGTTGAGCGTCGGCGACCGTGGGGTACCTTCGAGCTGTCTCTGTTGGCCGAATTCTCTGGCCATACGAGCCGTGCGACAAGGACGCCCCAACAGGTGAACAGGTAAAGTAGCTGCTCAGCACTACTGGATGTGCATCCCGCTGATGGCTCGGGCAATGACCAGGCGCTGGATCTCGCTGGTCCCCTCGAAGATCGTATAGATCCCGAACAGGGGTTCGCAGCCGTCCGTACCCGTCCGCCGAGCAGGACGTTCGTCCGTGACCGTCCGTCACGATTCGGCTCGGTCAGCGAAAACTAGGGATGAAAATAGGGATGCGCCTTCGAAGAACTTCCGATCTTCGAGAGCCCGTCGGGACTCTTGCGCCGGGTCGACACAACGATATAGTTGGGTAGTGATCCCGCCTCGACCCGGCCACGGGCCGGCTTCCCCTCGGCGAGCACCCCGGGAGATGGGACGAGGGTCGTGGGACCGATTCGGCTGGAACGAGCACCGCCGCAGCCTCCTGGACGGCCTGGCCGACGGGCTGGCCGTCCTCGAAGAAGCGGACTGCCGTCGAGTGTGGCTCAACGGAAGCTTCGTCACCGCCAAGGAACTGCCCGCCGACTTCGACGCCTGCTGGGACACGACCGAGGTCGACCTCGACCGACTGGACCCGGTCCTCCTCGATCTCAGCGCCGGCCGGGTCGCTCAGAAGCGACGCTTCGGCGGGGAGTTCTTCCCCAATGTCGTGGAAGCGGGCAGCGGTGTCGCTTTCTCCGAGTTCTTCGAGGGCGATCGGGAGACCGGCCACAAAGGCACCGTCCTTCTCACGCTCGGAGCGCCAGCATGATCAGCAACGAAGTCCAGTACCGGGCCACGCTCGATCACCTTCGCCGGTTCGAGCAGGCTCGCTCCAACCTCGAAGCTCGGGCCCCGGCCGGCAAGCAAACAAAGCTGCAACAGCTGGAGATCGACGCCGTCACCGCTCAAGCGGGCGACCTTCGAGCCGAGATCGCCGAGTACGAACAGCTGCGCTCTGGCCAGGTCTCCACGCTGGGGGCACCCACGCTGGCCGACCTGGCATCGGTGCTCATCAAGGCTCGGATCGCCCGTGGCATGACCCAGCGCCAGCTCGCCAACGCCCTCGGTGTCGCCGAGCAGCAGATCCAGCGCTACGAAGCCAGCGCCTACCGCTCCGCCAGCCTCGCCCGCATCATCGACGTCGCTGAGGCCCTCCACATCGACATCGCCCATGTGGCCCGCCTCCGAGACGCCGGCGCCGCTTGACCTTGGTCTTGGAGCGAGAGTTCGACACGCGCAGAAGGTTTGGGCCGGCGCCGAAGCCGCCGGGGCCCGGCATAACCGTGCAACTGTGTGAACTCTTCCATGGCGGGTTCAGGTCCTCCAGGACGAGGGCGTCGCTCGTTCCGTCGCAGCAGGGTTGGCGCCTCTTATCGGCCTCAGAGCTCAGGCGCTCGCTCCGCCATCGGACTTGTGTTCTCCGTGATCGACTCCGGCCCGGACAGCCGGGACAGCCTCTCGTTCTGACTGTGAGCAACCGCCCCGAAGGGAAAGGCGGGAGCGAGGGGCTAACGGTGGGTTAGTGGAGAC
>JALYVP010000131.1 GCA_030853185.1 Actinomycetota bacterium
GCGTCCTGGTGGTGGTCTGCCTCGGCGACGATCGACCCGCCGGCACCGAAGGCGGCCAGTTGGCCGGTGTGCACGGCGGTGCGGTCCGGTCCGACGACACCCCGCCCGGCGAGAACGTAGATCAAGGAGTTGAACGACGGGTCCCAGGGCACGGCGATCTGCGCTCCGGGATGGACGGTCGCATGGGCCAGGGTGATGGGTGTGTGGGTCGATCCCGGACCGCGGTGGGTGCCGATGGTGCCGGCGATGACCCGGATCAGAGCGCCGGCGTCTCGGGTGGTGAGCAGGGCGACCTCGTCGGCCTCGATGCTCTGGTAGCCCGGAGACAACCACTTGTCGGCGGCGGGGAGGTTGACCCACAGTTGGATGCCGTGGAACAGGCCGCCGGAGATCACCAGATCCTCGGGTGGCTTCTCGATGTGAAGGATGCCTGCGCCCGCGGTCATCCATTGCGTCGCCCCGTTGGTGATCAGGCCACCGCCCCCGTGTGAGTCCCGGTGGGCAAAGGTGCCGTCGATGATGTAGGTGACCGTCTCGAAGCCACGATGGGGGTGCCAGGCGGTGCCCTTGGGCTCCCCCGGGGCGTATTCCACCTCGCCCATCTGGTCCATGTGCACGAACGGGTCGAGCAGCTCACGGGGTACACCGGCGAACGCCCTGCGGACCGGGAAGCCCTCGCCCTCGAAGCCGCTCGGGGCGGTGGTCAGGGAACGGACCGGGCGGGCGAGGGCATCGCCCGTCACGTCAATCGTGGCAAGGGTGGTGGAGAGATCGGAAACAGTTACGGCCGGCACCGGGCCTCCTCTGGTTGTTGATACGACAACTACCTCAACAGGCGCGGCCCGATCGTATTCCCGTTGCTCCGTCTGGTCACCCTTTCGGGCACAACGGCCGGCCGCCCTACCATGGTCGGGTGCCTGCCGACCCTGACCGTCTCTACTTTCGTCAGCTCCTGTCCGGCCGGGATTTCGCCCGTGGCGATCCGGTGGCCAGGCAGATGGTCAACTTCGCCTACCTGATCGGGGACCCGGTCACCCACGAGGCGGTCATCGTGGATCCCGCCTACGGGGTGGGGGAGCTGGTCGACGCCGCCGAGGCCGACGGGATGACCGTGGTCGGCGCTCTGGCCACCCACTTCCACCCCGACCACGTCGGCGGCTCGTTGATGGGCCACACCATCGAGGGTGTCCCCGAGCTGCTGGCGCGCATGGCCGTACCCATCCACGCCAACCGGCACGAGGCGGCGCTGATCTGCAAGGTCACCGGGGCGTCGGCCGACGAGGTCGTCGGCCATGACAGCGGTGACAAGGTCAGCGTCGGTGCCGTGGATGTGGAACTGCTCCACACCCCGGGGCACACACCGGGAAGCCAGTGCTTCCTCGTCGACGGGATGCTGGTTTCGGGTGACACCCTGTTCCTGGAGGGCTGCGGCCGTACCGACCTGCCCGGCAGCGACCCGGCGGCCATGTACGAGAGCCTCCGCCACCTGGCATCGTTGCCCGACGATGTCGTCGTGTACCCCGGACACCGCTACTCGGCGCCGGCATCGGAGCCCATGAGCGCAGTTCGGGCCATGAATGTGGCCCTGCGGCCGACCACCCAGGAGCAGTGGCTGGCGATGTTCGCGGGCTGAGGCTTTCAGCCGTTCTGCCAGCGGCGCAGCTCGCGACGGGCGATGCCGCGGCGGTGGACCTCGTCGGGGCCGTCGGCGAAGTGCAGGGCCCGGGCGCCGGCGTACATGCGGGGCAGCGGGGTGTCGGGTCCGACCCCGGCGGCCCCGTGGACCTGGATGGCCCGGTCGATGACCTCGGTGGCCACGTCGATGACTGCCACCTTGATGCCGGAGATCTCGTTGTGGGCGGCCCGGTTGCCCTGGGTGTCCATCAGCCAGGCGGTGTAGAGGGTGTAGAGGCGGGCTTGATCCAGACCGATGCGGGCATCGGCGATCCACGTTTGGACGGTTCCCTGCTCGGCGATGGGCTTGCCGAAGGCGGTCCGGCCCAGTGCCCGGGTGCAGAGCAGCTGGAGGGCCCGCTCGGCCATCCCGATGGTGCGCATGCAGTGGTGGATGCGACCGGGGCCGAGGCGGGCTTGAGCGATGCCGAACCCGCCGCCCTCCTCGCCCAGCACGTTGGCCGCTGGCACTCGCACGTCGTTGTAGAAGATCTCGGCGTGACCTTCCTGATCGGTGTAGCCGAACACCGTCAGGTTGCGCTGGATCTCCACGCCGGGAGCGTCGAGCGGGACCAGGATCATGGACTGCTGGCGGTGCGGGGACGCATCGGGCTCGGTCCGGCCCATGACGATGGCCACCTTGCACCGGCTGTCCATGGCTCCCGACGACCACCACTTGGTGCCGTTGATCACGTAGTCGTCCCCGTCGCGGGTGATGAGCGTCTGGATGTTGGTGGCGTCGGAGCTGGCCACGTCCGGCTCGGTCATGGAGAAGCACGAGCGGATCTCGCCCTCAAGGAGGGGCTGCAGCCACTGCTCCTTCTGCGCTTCGGTGCCGAACATGGTGAGGATCTCCATGTTGCCGGTGTCAGGCGCCGAGCAGTTACAGGCCTCGGGGGCCAGGAAGGAGCGGCCCATCACCTCGCACAGGGTGGCGTAGTCGGTGTTGGACAGCCCGTCGGTCCACTGTGTCTTGTGGGGCAGGAACAGGTTCCACAGGCCGAGGGATCTGGCCTCGGTCTTGAGCTCGGCCATGACCGGCGGATGGCGGTGGGGATCGTCGCCGGCACGCAGTTGGGCCTCGAACACCGCCTCGGCGGGGTAGACCGAGCGGTCCATGAACTCGAGGAGCTGGCCCCGCAGCTCCTCGGCCCGGGCTGAGATAGCGAAATCCATGGACCATTCCTAGCGCAGTCGGCCCTGTGACCCGCCGGGGTTCGCTCAGGCGCGGATGCCGAGCTCGTCGAAGCGGCGCCGCATGCTCGCCTCGTCCCTCTCGAAGATGCGCGCCAGGGAGCGGACGTCCTCGTTGCGGACGGTGATCACCCGCCCGTTGAAGTCGCCTCGCTGCACCTGGATCATGCCGATGTAGCGGCGCAGGAGCTCTCGTTCGGGGGCCTCGACGGCCTGGAGCTTGGCCAGGTCGAACGTGACCGGTTGGCCCTCCCCCGGCTCGGGCTCATGCCGGCGGGCTTCCTCGTCGGCGGTTGCGTCCTGGTTGGCCGTGGGGGCCCGGGGGAGGAGCTGGTCCACCGGCACGCCGTAGAGGCCGGCCAGCCGCTGGAGGCGGAGGACGGAGATGATGCGCTCCCCGCGTTCATAGGCCCCGAGGACCGACGCCTTGAACTCCCGCGCCGACGTCTCCTCGACCGCCTGCAGGGAGAGTCCCTGCTGGCGACGGATGTTGCGAAGTCGTTCACCCACCTCGCGAGCGAATGCGGGGCTCATCTCCTCGGACGTCATGGCTCGGTCCTCGTCATTTGCGTCGGTTGTGACCACGAAGAGTAGCCGACCTGACGCGCTTCATGAGGACCTTGTCAGGGGGACCCGCCGATCGTCGGTCCGGGACCACGCAGGGCGACAAAGTGGTGGCCGCCGAGAGGCACGGCGCTGCCGGCCTCGAACTGTTGGCCCGGCGGCGCCGGAACACCGTTCTCGGTGGTGCCGATGACCACGGCGTCATCGGCTGTGTCGACCACCACCTGCCAGGTCGTACCCCAGCGAGCCGGCGGGAGTCGGAACTCGAGAGGCTGTTCCCATGTGTTGAAGCACAGGTAGAACGATTGGTCGAGAATCGGCCGACCGTGACGATCAGGTTCGGGGATGGACGAGCCGTTGAACCACACCGCCAGGGATTTGGCGTAGCCGACCCTCCAGTCGGCGTCGGTCATCTCCCCGCCCTCGGGTCGGAGCCACGCGATGTCGGGCAGGCGGCCTTCTGCTGCGCCGGCGACCCGGGCGGGCCGTCCCTGGAAGAATCGCCGCCGGCGGAACACCGGGTGGTTGGTCCGGAGCTGGACCAGGGCGCGGGTCCAGGCGAGCAACCCGGTGTCGACGTCCGCCCAGTCGAACCAGGACATCTGGTTGTCCTGGCAGTAGGCGTTGTTGTTGCCGTGCTGGGTCCGGCCGAGCTCGTCGCCACCGAGGAGCATGGGCACGCCCTGGGACAAGAAGAGGGTGGCGAGGATGTTGCGCTGCTGGCGGGCCCGCAAGGCGTTGATCCCCGCGTCGTCGGTCGGCCCCTCGACACCGCAGTTCCACGAGCGGTTGTCGTCGGTCCCGTCACGCCCGTCTTCGCCGTTGGCCTCATTGTGCTTGCCGTTGTAGGAGGTCAGGTCCTTCAACGTGAAGCCGTCATGGCAGGTGACGAAGTTGATGCTGGCGAAGGGGCGGCGGCCGGTCGCCTCGTAGAGGTCGCTGGAACCGGTGAGGCGTTCGGCCAGCTCGCCGACGGAGGTCCCCGCCGCCCGCCAGTAGTCGCGCACGGAGTCGCGGTACTTGCCGTTCCACTCCGACCACAGTGGCGGGAAGTTGCCGACTTGGTAGCCACCGTCGCCGACGTCCCACGGCTCGGCGATGAGCTTGACCTGGCTGATGACGGGGTCCTGCTGGATGATGTCGAAGAAGGCGGACAGCCGGTCCACCTCGTGGAACTGGCGGGCCAGGGTGGCGGCCAGGTCGAAGCGGAAGCCGTCCACGTGCATCTCGAGCACCCAGTAGCGCAGGGAGTCCATGAGCAGCTGGAGCACGTGTGGGCTGCGCATGTTGAGGCTGTTGCCGGTCCCCGTGGTGTCGTGGTAATAGCGGGGATCGGTATCGGTCAGCCGGTAGTAGCTGGGGTTGTCGATGCCCCGCATCGACAGGGTCGGGCCCAGGTGGTTGGCCTCGGCGGTGTGGTTGTAGACCACGTCGAGGATGACCTCGATGCCCGCATCGTGGAGGGAGCGGACCATGGCCTTGAACTCGGGCACGACCCGGTGTCCGACCCGGGACCCGTAGCCGTTGTGGGGCGCAAGGTAGGCGATGGAGTTGTAGCCCCAGTAGTTGCGCAGCCCCGATGTGGCCAGACGGTGGTCGTGGACGAAGTGGTGGACGGGCATCAGCTCCACCGCCGTCACGCCGAGCGAGAGGAGGTGCTCGACGATGGCCGGGTGAGCCAGACCGGCGTAGGTGCCCCGCAGGTCGGGCGGCACCTCGGGGTGACAGAGGGTGAGGCCACGCAGGTGGGCCTCGTAGATGACGGCGTCCGGCCACGGCGTCTTCGGGTGGCGGTCCGATTCCCAGTCGAACGCCGGGTCGATCACGATCCCCTTGGGCATCGCCGACGCTGAGTCGCTGATGTCGATGTCGCGATCATCACCGCCCAACGGGTAGCCGTAGGGCGGTTGACCCCACTGCACGTCGCCGTCCACCGCTTTGGCATAGGGGTCGAGGAGCAGCTTGTGGGGGTTGGCCCGCAGCCCTTCTCGAGGGCGGGCGGGCCCGCTGACCCGGAGCCCGTAGCGCTGCCCTGGTTCGACAGCCTCCAGGTATCCGTGCCAGCAATAGGCGTCGACCTCGGGCAGTCGATGGCGCTCCTCGTTGCCGGCCTCATCGAACAGGCACACGTCGACGGCGTCGGCGACCTCGGAGAACACCGCGAAGTTCGTTCCCATACCGTCGTACGTGGCGCCGAGGGGAAAGGGATCACCGGGGGGTACGGAGGGTGACATGCGCAGAGAAGCTACAGGTCAGCCCCACCAGAAGGAGGCGGCGATGATGCAGTAGAGGCCGACCAGGGCCACTCCCTCCAGCCAGTTGTACTCACCGTCGAAGATGATCGACACGACAACCACGGCACCGACGGCCAGGGCGGCGACCAGCAGAGGGGGGAACACGAGGGTGAGCTTGGTCGGCCCCACCACATTCGACAGCAGCACCAGGACCGGGGTCAGCAGCAGGGCGACCTGGAGGGGGCTGTTGAGCGTCGTGGAGATGGCGAACTCGGGCTTGGCTCGCAGGGCGAATCGGATCCCGACGGCGTGCTCGACCGCGTTGGATGCGATAGCTACCACGACCAGCCCGGTGAACGTCTGGGACAGGCCCAGCGAGCGGGTGGCGGGGGTCAGGGCGCCCACGAACCAGTCCGAGACGAAGGCGGCGCCGAGGCTGCCGACCGCCAACATGGTGACGGAGAGGCCGAGTGGCCACGCCGACAGACCGCCGGGTGCGGAGGTCGGGGTGGGTGTGGGCTCCGGGGGCGGGGACCGACGTCGCAGATAGAACGGGACGCTGGCCGCATAGACGATCAGCAGCACCACGGCGGTGACGTCGGACAGCTGGCCGCTGTGGGGAGCCGCGGGGGTGTTCAGCTGATGGGCCAGGGTGGGGACGAGCAGGGCGGCCACGGCGAGGAGGAGCAGGGTGGCGTTGAGCCGCGGCTCTTCGGGGTCGAACTTCTGGGTCCCGTGCCGGAGGCCTCCGGCGATGAAGGCCATGCCGAGGACGAGGAGCACGTTGCCCAGCACGGAGCCGACCAGGGCCGCTTTGACCACGCCCGGGAGCCCGGCCCGCAGGGCGAAGATCCCGACGAACAACTCGGGGAGGTTGCCCAGGGTGGACTGCACCAGGGCCGTGGGGCTGGGACCGAGCTTCTCCCCCAGGGCCTCGATGGCTTGGCCGACCACGGCGGCCAGCGCAGCAAGGGCGAACCCGGAGAGCACAAAGCGAACAACCTCTCCACCTCTGCCGTATTCAGCGATCCCGGCGACGATGGTGAAGACCACACCGGCGAGGGTGATGATCCGCTGGATGGGGGAGAGGGTGCTGAGCATGCGAAGGGGCGACCGCAGAGGGAGCACGGGTGACGGTAGTCGCGGACGTTCCCGGTGGGGAGGGCTCGCCGCCGGCGCGAGTAGGCTCCTCCGACGCTTCGCCTGGCGGCGTGGCCGAGTGGTTTAGGCAAGGGCCTGCAAAGCCCTGTACACCGGTTCGATTCCGGTCGCCGCCTCCCTTTGTTCCCCCTGGTCAGGGGCTGTTTCGCACGCTGCGTGGTCGTTTCTGTCGGGGCCCAACCCCACACCAACCCCACAGCCGGATTCGTCCGGAGGCGTTCGCAGACGTACGACGGTGGCGATCTGGTCGTCGAGGAAGTCGGCCACCTTGCGGTCCCGTTCTGCGGTGGCGTGTTGGTAGAGCAGGGCGGCTCGGGGTGACGCGTGGCCGATCCGGGCCATGAGCTCCTTGGTCGTGATGCCGGCATGCGGGCCACCAGAGTGGCGGCGTGGTGGCGCAGGTCATGGATGCGTAACCCCTCGGGTGCTTGGGCCCTGGCCACTGCAGCCCGCCAGAGCTCGGACAGGGTCGCCCGGGTGACCGGGAGGCCCTGGGGGCCAACGAAGTCCGGGCTGTGGTGGCCGGTCCGGTCCACCGGTCGAGGTGATCCGCAAGGCTATGGACGACCAGTTCGGGCAGGGCGACGATGCGTCGCCCGGCGTCGGACTTCGGATCAGTCATGACCCTGCCCTGACCGACGATCTGCTGAGCCTGGGTCCGGACCGTCACCGCCGCTCCCTCGAGGTCCACATCGGCGCGTGTCAGCCCGAGCATCTCGCCCGTGCGTAGCCCACCGAAGCCGGTCACGAGGACCAGGGCCCGGAAAGACGGATCGATGGCGTCGGCCAGGATCAGGACCGTCGCCGTGGCCAGCATGGGCCTCTCGTCGGTCTGCTCGGCCCCGGCACCCTTGATCCGGCAAGGGTTGCGGCCGATGCGGTCATCGTCCACCGCAGTGTTGAGGATGGCCCGGAGAAGGCGGTAGCTCTTGGCCGCCTGGTCCCGGCCGTGGCCGAGACTCAACGCTGCGAACCACGACCGGATGGTCTCGGCGCTGATCTCCCGGAGGCGAGCCTCGCCCAGCGCCGGGTAGATGTTGCGTCGCAGCAGGCCCCGGTACCCCTGGACGGTCATGAGGGAGAGCGGCCGGCCCCGGACCAGCCGGGTCCGCAGCCATTCGTCGGCGTAGGGCCTCAGGTGCTCGTCACCGGCTCTCGGGTCGACCAGGATCCCGGCCAGGTCGTCGCCCTCCCTCTTGCGTCTCCACGCCTCGGCGTCACTGCGCCGGCGGAAGGAGCGCTGCTTGGACCGGCCGTGCATGCGCCACCGGACGACATAACGGGTTTCGTCGGCCTTCGTCTGCTTCCGTTCGATTGATGCCATGACTGCTCCTGGTCGCCTGCCTCTGTTAGGTCCGCTCGGCTCGGTCGTCCCCACCGGCGAAGGGCAGCGTCAGCGCCTCGCAGCTGGTCGTTGCATGGCGGCCTTGACCCCCCTCGTTATCTCCTTGGTTGTGTCGCCGAGGTCCGGCTTCGCACGTGGGTGCAGAGATGGGCGACGCAGGCTGCTCGCTTTTGCGGCGTTGAACTACACGAATACAAGGTAACTTGTGGTACGTCCCTTGATGGCAAGGTAACCTTTCAACGTGTGGAGGGTCCGTTCATCGCGTCGAGCGCCTACTGGCACGGCGTCGACGACTCGACCATCATCCACGCCTTCAACAACCCGATCAGAGTCGAAGAGATGGATGAGGGCTTCACGATGCTCATTGGATCGGATCGAGCCGGGAACCCCTACGAGATCGGCGCTGTGGATTCGGATGAGGGACCGGTGGTCGTACATGCCATGCCCGCTCGTGCCAAGTACTTGAGGTGATGTCTGTGCCCCGTAGTCTTAAGGAGATTCTGGCGCAAGCCGACGAGTTCGCGGATCGCTTCGCGCAGCATGATCTGGTGCCGGAGGGTCTAAGGGACGCAGCGTCGCTTCGATTGGTCCGCTCGGCGGTCCTTTCGCGCCTCGAGGACGAAGCCCACCTGGCCGAGGCTGTTGCCAATGCCCGAGGCGAGGGCCATTCCTGGGCGGTGATTGGAGCAATGCTTGGCACATCGGGTGAAGCCGCTCGTCAGCGCTATGGCAAGGATCCGACACCAAAAGGACATCGTGGCAAGAGGAGCCCCAGCATGGGCTCGACTGGAACCGTGTCGCAGTTTGAGGGTGCTGTGTTACAGAGCCCGCCCATACCATCGGCGCCATCCTCTGGCGGCCGCCATAACATCAGTCCGATGTTACGGCGATTTCTGTACCTCGATGAGCAGGCATTGAGCGACTACCTCAGCGCCCTTGAAGACGGCAGCCGCGAGGCCGCGCAACGACGGAGGGCGGATA
>JALYVP010000433.1 GCA_030853185.1 Actinomycetota bacterium
AGGCGAGCCGGCAAGAGCCCTCCCGCGTCCCAAGCCCGCGCCACAACCGACACCGGATCTCGACCGGGGTTCTGGTCGGGGGAGCGTGTGTCTTGTTCGCCACGGCCGCAGCGGTCACTGCCGCGACATGGCCGAAGACCATCAGCCGGGGTGTCGTCCCACATACGTCGATGCCGTCGGCCTTCTCTCCCGCCCCCGTCTCGCCGGTCCCCGTCGTGGCCCATGCTGGTACGACACGACGGGGCGCTTCCGGCCCCCCGCATTGGCGGGGACCGCTGGTTTCGGGACCGATCCGGCCTTTGCGCCTTGTCGTCCCCGCGGCCGGTGTCGAAGCGCCCGTGGTCGCCGAGCTGGTATCGAGGGCAGGTTCGTTGGGGGTGCCCGACGATCCGGCCGTCTTGGGCTGGTGGGCGGCCGGCCCCGAGCCCGGCTCGGTCAGGGGGACAGCGGTGATCGACGGGCATGTCGACTCCGAGGGCTACGGTCTCGGTGCCCTGTTCCGCCTCGGGCACGTGACTCCCGGCCAGACATTGGCGGTGACCGGCACCGCCGGCAGTGAGGTCTTCACCGTCGATGCCGTCCGCCAGTTCACCAAGGCGTCGCTGCACTCGGCGGGGGTCTTCGACCAGAAGGTCGGCGGGAGGTTGGTGGTCGTCACCTGCGGAGGCCCTTTCGACGCCGCCACCCACACCTATCGGGACAACATCGTCGTGTACGCCACCCCGTCCCCGGTCACCCGATAGCCCTGTGACTGCTCAACGTTGGACTCCGACATCCGCCCCCACGGCTGGGATCGTCCCTTCCGGCGCCGATCAGCGTTGGCTGCCCGCCATCACGTCGGTCGGCACCTCTGGGCGGGTGATCGACGACGGGGTGGCCGTGCACCGCCCGGCCCGTCTGTGGCCCACGGAGGCGTCGAGGGAGCCCGTCGAGGTTCCGCCGGCTCCGTCGGCGCCCGAGGAGGGCATGGGGCGGCTCACGTCGATGCTTCCTGTCGTGGGGGCGTTGTCCATGGTCGCGTTCGCTTTTCTGGTCCGCTCTCTGATCTATCTGGTCGTGATCGGGTTCATGGTGGTGGCCATGGTTGGCGCCACGCTCGGCACCACCATCTCGCAGCGACGGGGTGTGAAACGGCGTTGGGAGCGCACCAAGACCCGCTACCGGGAACAGGTCGGTGCCGCGGTCGACGAGGCCGAAGCCGCCAACCAGGTGCAGCGGGCCGGTCTCGAAGGGCTGTTCCCGGAAACGAACAAGCTCGGCAGCGTGTTCGACGCGGATGGCGGCCTGTGGGAGCGCCGCCCCGGCGACCGCGACTTCGGCCACGTTCGCCTCGGCCTCGGCGCAGTCCGGACCTCCCGCCCGGTCGTGACGAGCGCCATGGCCGCGGCCCCATCGGAGCGTCCCGACCCGGACCTGGCCGCCATGGTCGACCAGGCCCGTGCCGATACCGCCGTGTTGGGGTGGGCGCCGGTCACCGTCCCTCTGTCCAGGCTGGGCACGGTGGCGGTGGTCGGCTCCCCTGGTAGGACTCGAAGCCTGGTGGGGGCGTGGTTGGCGTCGCTGGCGGCGTTCCACGCCCCCGGTGAGCTGCGGGTCGCAGGCTGGGTCCCACCCGACGCAGAGCCGGTATGGGACTGGTTGAAGTGGCTGCCGCACTGCCGCGACCCTCAAGGTGGCGGCGGGCTGGGCCGGGCCGACCGGGCGGTCACCACCGACCTGACCCGCTTCGCCGAGACGGTCGACGGCTTGGCCCGCACCCGTACCGGCGCCGCTGGCGAGCATGTGGTCGTAGTCGTCGACGGCTGGCACCCCGACGCCCCGGTAGCGGGCATCGAGGGGCTGGAGGCGGTCATGGTCCGAGCTGCCACGGCCGGGATCACCGTGATCGTGCTGGCCGGGTCAACCGCAGACATCCCCTCCGTCGGCGGCGCCCAAGTCACCGTCGCCAACGACGGCACCTGCCAGTACATCGAAGCGGGACCGGGCGGGCGAGTGGAAACAAGGGTGGTAGCCGACCGGCTCGACCCCGCATGGGTGGCGCAGTTCGCCCGGCGCATGGCACCACTGCGGCTGGTGTCAGGCGGGGTGAGCACCGAGGCAGCCGACTCGTCACGGCTCCTCGAACTCCTCGGCGCCGAGGCCTCCACCGCCGGCCCGCTCGCTCTGACCACCGCCAGGTCGCTCACCGGACGCGCCGCCGAACTGCTGGCCGGGCCGGTCGGGGTGACCGACAACGGCGACGTCCTCACCCTCGACCTCAAAGAAGCGGCCAAGGGGGGCATGGGACCGCACGGCATCCTGGTCGGCGCCACCGGCTCCGGCA
>JALYVP010000132.1 GCA_030853185.1 Actinomycetota bacterium
GCGCTGGCCGTTGCCGGCCCCTCCGGCTCGATGCCGCCCAGGGCGACCACGGTCTCGGCGACCGGGAGGTGAACGGCCGGTAGCCGCCGGCGGCGCACTCCGGGCCCCGACGTGTGAGGTCGGACCACATCGACCGTCCCGGTCCACCCGGCTACGGGGTCGCCATCGGGCCAGTAGGCCACGAACGTCGAGCTGCGGGCCGGATCCGATGGAGCGAAGGTCAGCTCGACCCCCGGGAGCGTCAGTACTCTGCCGGGGTCGGGCTTCGCCGTTTCGGTCCCCTCCCCTCGCCCCCGCTGGAGGGGGCCCCCGCCGAGCACCCCGGATCGAAGGGACCGCACGTAGGCTGGCCGCCATGGTGGGCTTCGCTGGTCGACCTGCCGGGGGCGGCGGGTGAACGTCCTCCTCGCCGCGACGCTTGCGGTGGTGGGCGTCGCCGTGTTCGGATGGGCCATCGTCATCGTCGCCGCCCAGTGGCTGTTCGACCGGCGGTCGGCCCAGGCGACGGGAACGGTCATCGCCCTGGAGGCGGTCGGCACCACGCCCAGCGGTTTCTCGGAGATCGGCAAGACGTACCGGCCGGTCGTGAGCTTCGTCGACCGAGACGGCAACCGGGTGGACTTCACCTCCCCGGACGGTTACGCCCCGCCCCGCCACCGGCCCGGCGGCGCCGTCGAGGTGGACTACCTGTTCCTGGTGCCGGCGTGAGTGCGGGGCGCCCCAGGTCGGCATGGTCGTGGGTGCTCGAGCTCATCGGTGCTGTCCTACCCCGGGAGGAAGGTCAGGTCTCAAGGGGGTCTCGAGGGTCTCGATGGTCTCGAGGCGATCGAGCAGCCAGCGCGGCCCGACGGCGACGGCGCCGACCGCCCGTAGCCGCTCGCCGAGGACCCGGTCGGCGGTCACCACCGTCACCGGCTCGGCGCCGCCGGCTCTGCATGCGGTCCGGGCCAGGTCCACCAGCGTGTCATCGCCCTCACCGGTGGCATGGACGATCTCGACGTGGTCGCTCCGGCCCGTGGGCGCGGCCCGCCGTCCCGCCCCTTCGAGGACCATCACCGCCGGGCCGGAAGCGCGCCCGGCGGCGACGGCGGCGCTCACCTGTTGGATCAGCCGGCCGGTGGCCCCGGCCCGGTCCCGCCACCAGCCGTCGGGGCGGGAGCCGACCACGTTGGCGGTGTCGACGAGGAGCATCACGAACCAGGTTCGCGCCGCCGCCCCATCCCGTTGTGGACGAACGAGGGTGCAGAATGCAATGATTGCTGTGGGAGGTTGTTGCTATGGGCGAAGACCGGATCTGCGCCGCTCGGCCGGTCTCTGACCATGGTGGTGACGACCTGGACCCGCTGGTCGATGCCGTGCTCATCGCCAGTCGGGTCCTCGTTGCGGTGGCGGCCCGCTCCCTGGCCGGGATGGAGGAGGACGTCACGCTGGCCCAATACCGGACGCTTGTTGTGCTGGCATCACGCGGCCCGCAGAACGCGGCGTCGCTGGCTGCCATGTTGGGAGTGACCGCCTCCACCGCCACGCGCATGTGCGACCGGTTGATCCGCAAGGACCTCATCCGCCGCCGGACGGCCCGCCAGGATCGCCGGGAGGTGCGTCTGGCGCTCACCGAGGCCGGCCGGCGCATCGTCGACGAGGTCACCCGCCTGCGCCGCGCCGAGCTGGCACCGATCCTCGCCGCGGTGCCCCGTGGGGAACAGGCGGAGTTGATCCGGGCGCTGGGCCACCTCAACGCCGCGGCCGGCGAGGTGCCGGACCAGGACTGGGCGACGGGGTGGACGTGAGCGGTCCCGCTTCCTCTGGCGACCCGTCCCCGACGGAGCCGGGGTCTCCAGGAGGCTCCTCGCCCGCCCTTCCGTTCCCGGCGGGAGCCCGCCGCAGCCTGTTCGACTGGCTGCGAGGCTCGCCTACTGGCCTGGTCCCGCTGGCTCTGCTCGTCGGGGCGGGAGCGGGCGGAGGTGCGGTGCTGTTCCGGTACCTCATCATCTGGGTGACCGAGGCGGCGACAGGCCGCAGCGACTACAGCAACGCCGGGCATGTGGGCAGCCCGCACTTTCCCGGGCTCGGGATCTACTTCGTGATCCTGGTGCCGGTCCTCGGAGGTCTGGTGTACGGGCCGCTCATCGATCGGTACGCCAGAGAGGCGCGGGGTCACGGCGTGCCCGAGGTGATGCTGGCCATCGCCGAGAGGGGCGGGCGCATCGGCCCGGCGGTGGCGGTGGTCAAGTCGCTGGCGTCGGCCCTCTGCATCGGGGTCGGGGGGTCGGTGGGCCGGGAAGGGCCCATCGTGCAGATCGGCTCGGCGCTGGGCTCGACCATCGGCCAGCGCCTCAAGGTCCCAGAAACCCGGCTGCGCCTGCTGGTCGCCTGCGGAGCCGCGGGGGGCATCTCGGCCACGTTCAACGCCCCGATCGCCGGGGTGTTCTTCGCCCTCGAGCTCATCATTCGGGATTTCCAGACGGAGTCGTTCGGGGTGGTGGTCCTGGCGTCGGTGACGGCTGATGTCATCGGCCGGGCCGTGTTCGGAAGCCATCCGTTCCTGGCTCTCCCCGGATTCCAGGTGGTGTCGAGCTACGAGTACCTCCTCTACGCCCTCCTCGGTGTGGTGGCGGCGGTGGTCGGCGTGGGGTTCATCAAGGTCCTCTACGGCATGGAGGACCTCTTCGATCGGTTCTGGCCCGGCCCGGACTGGCTCCGCCCGGCCAGCGGCGGGGTCCTGTTGGGCCTGCTCCTCCTCGTGCTCCCCGAGATGTACGGCGTCGGCTATCCGGTGCTCGAAGGAGGGGTCCGGGGCCACTACTCCGGCGGGTTCCTCCTGGTGTTGCTGGTCGGCAAGCTGGTCGCCGTCAGCCTGACCATCGCCATCGGCGGTTCGGGCGGCGTGTTCGCCCCGTCACTGTTCATGGGGGCGATGTTGGGTACCGCCTTCGGTGACCTGGCCGGGCACCTCCTCCCGGGGCTGACGGGAAGCCCCGGCACCTACGGGCTGGTCGGCATGGGCGCCGTCTTCGCCGGTTCAGCCCGGGCGCCGATCACCGCGGTGCTGATCGTCTTCGAGCTGACCGGCGACTACACCGTCATCCTCCCGCTCATGACCGCCATCGTCATCGCCGCCGGGGTCAGCAACCTCATCAGCTCGGAGACGATCTACACCCTCAAGCTGCGTCGCCGGGGCATCGACATCCTGCGGGGCCGGGCCGCCAACCTGATGCAGGTCCTGAGCGTCGCCGATGCCATGGTGGCCATCCCCGCCGCCGCGCCTGAGGACAGCCCTCTCAACGAGCTCATCGCCCGGTTCGCGGCCGAAGGTCTCGACGCCCTGCCGGTGGTCGACGCCAAGGGGACGTACCGCGGCACCATCACGTCCGCCGACCTGGAGCGCAGCGCCCAGGAGAACCTTCTCGACGCCACCGCTGGCCAGCTGGCGCGCACCACTCCCACCCTGCGGGCGGACCAGACGTTGGAGGCTGCCCTCGGAGTGCTGGTGAGCAACGAACGGTCCGGCCTCCCGGTGCTCTCAGCCGAGGGGCATCATGTCACCGGGTGGATCACCCACCGCGACGTGCTCCGGGCCTACAACGAGCGGCTCCATCGCAGCGTCACCGCCGCTGAGGCCCCGCCCGGCGGTCCGACCGACGCCGTCGCGCCAGACGCCGCCACCGCGATCGACCCCGAGCCGGGGATCTCGTCCTCCATCGCCGCCCAGCCCTCACTGGCTCGACTCCAGGGTTACCGCGTCCTCGACCTGGAGCTGGGCCAGGACCGCCCGCCGGTCGGTCGGCGAGTGGCCGACCTGAACCTGCCGCCCTCCACGCTGCTCCTGGCTGTCCGACGGGGCGGTACCTCCTTCACCGCCGAGGCAGACACGGTGTTACGCCGCGGCGACCGGCTGAGCGTGCTCGTACCTGCGGAGCACGCCCACCGCCTCAGCAGCCTGATCGAAGGTCTCACTGCGCCATCAGGCGCGGAACCGGAGGAGACGCCGCCGGACGGGCAGGGGAGTTGACGCCGACGATAGGACCCTGCGGGGTCAGACCAGCGGCCGGGCGAAGCTCAGCTCGTGGCCGTCAGGGTCTCGGATGTGGAAGAAGCGTTCGCCCCACGGGGCGTCCGCCGGTGCCGTCAGCGGGTGGAGACCGGCGTCCAGGCATCGCCGGTGCATGGCGTCCACATCGTCGACCCAGAGGATCACCCGTCCCCACAGCGGGAACGGGTGGGGCCCGCCGATGTCGCGTTGCACGTTGAGGTAGCCGGTTCCGACCCTGAAGGTGCTGAAGTCCGCCGTCGGGCCTCCGGACAGCAGGCGCACGCCCACGGACCGGTAGAACGCCACCGCCTGAGCCATGTCGGCGGTCACAAGGGTGACGGCACTGATGCTCTGCACCGGCTCGGGTGGGCAGGGCGGTTCAGGGCTCACCCGTCTCCGGTCGTTCGACGTTGATCTCCCGACCCTGGCCGACCATCTTGCCCCACAGCTCGTAGTCGATCTGCCGCTTGGCGACGAGGCGGTCGTCGGGGCCGACCTCGTGACCGCCGAGGGCGGTGAACGGCCCGGCGACCAGGTCGTTCAGGTTGATGTAGGTGGCGCCCTGTTCGAGACGGGTTCCGGCCTGGATCACCGACAGGCGGCCCAGCTCGTCGCCGGTCAGGTCGGCGAGATCCGCCTTCAGGTCGTGGTCGGTGCTGGCCGGGAGTGTCTGATCGGGGGTATCGGTAGGGGGCGCGGCCCGCAGATCGGCGTCGAAGTCCTCGCCGTCGGTGGTGGCCTTGGCCCGGGTCACCTCTTCGCGGGTGACGTCGTGGGTCCGGGCGTGGCGCCCTTCGGGGCCGCCCTCGTTGGAGAACGGTTTGCGGGCGTCACCGGGGCTGGTGTCGTGCTGTCCGTGCTTGACCATGGCGATCCTCCAGGCGGATGGTGAGGGGAATGTCCTCCCCGGGTGCATCTGAACCGATACCCCAGAAGACCGTCGACGATGCCGGACTGGCGCCGGGCGGGTCAGCTCAGCGGGTTCCACGGGGGGCCGTCGAAGCGGTCGAGCGTGGCGAACTCCTCGACCGGATTGCGCCGCAGCTTGGTGATGGTCTTCTGCGGGTGCCCGAGGGCGATCAGCCCGGCGACGGCGTGACCGTCGGGGAGGCCGATCAGGTCGCGGACGGCGGGCTCCTGGCGGGCCAGGACGGAGGTGAGGACGCCGCCGAGTCCTTCGTTTCGGGCGGCCAGCAGGATGTTGTGGCCGAACGGGTAGATCGACCCGCCGCCGACGATGCTCTGGCGGTCGAGGCCGTTGTCCACGGTGGCCAGGGCGGCGAGGTCGGCGGTCAGCAGGAGGAGGGCAGGGACCGTGTCGAGGTGGTCACCGAAGGCGTTGGGTTGCGGCTTGTCGCGGGCGGCCGCCAGGTCCACGGCGGGGCCGGACCACCGGCCGTTGTCCTGGGGCGCAAACGGGACCAGGCCGGCTTCGACGTGGGCCATGTACTCCCGCCATCCGAGGGCGTAGAGATCGCGCATCCGACGCCGGATCTCCGGGTCGCGCAGGACGACGACGTGCCAGCCCTGGCGGTTGCCGCCGCTGGGGGCGAAGCGAGCATGGTCGAGGATCCGGTGCAGGACCTGGTCGGGGATGGCCTCGTCGGTGAACGCCCGAGTAGCGGGCGTTGTGCGCATGACGTCGTAGAGCTCCACGCCGTCCGACGCTACGCGGCGCCGCTGGTTCAGGCCTGGGGCAGGTACCGCCAGATCCCACCGTCGTCGATGTGGCGGCTCAGGCGGTCCTGGGCGACCAGCAGCTCCAGGTGGGCGGCCGTCTCGCAGATGGCCAGCATCCGGTTGTAGGAGTCGAGATCCGTGAGCTTGCGTTCCCGCCGGGTCCAGGGCAGTTGGTGGGCGGCCTCGGAGGCGTCGGTTGCCCCCTTGTCGATGGCGGCCGCCGTCTGGTCGAGGCGCCGGCCGTGATGATCGATGAGCTCATCGACGCGGGCGTGCACGCTTGTTGCCACCTGGCCGTGGGCCGGCAGCAGCATGGCGTCGGGCATGGCCCGGACCTTCGCCAGGGAGCCGAGGAAGTCCCCGAGGGGGTTCGGGGCCAGGATGGGCTCGAAACCGATGGACGGGGTGATGCTGGGCAGGACGTGATCACCGGCGAAGAGCAGCTCGGCCGCGGCGTCATGGAACACGACGTGGCCCTGGGTGTGGCCGGGGGTCTCGACGGCGGTGAGCTGGCGGCCCCCGTCGAGCGTCAGGGTTCCCGGCTCGATCCAGTCGTCAGGGCCCTCCCAGTCTGCACGATCGTGGTCGACGTCCGCTTCGGCCAGCCAGGCCGCGATCTCGTCGGCCAACGGGCCGGCCCCGCCGCGGCGCAGCTGGCGAAGTTGGGGGTCCATCGGGGTGCGGTCCGGCGCCTGGGCGGTCTCCATCGAATGGCGTTCGCCGGCGCCCAGGCTGACCCGGGTGCCGGCTTCCCGGCGCACCTGGATGGCCTGGGTGTAGTGGTCGCGGTGGATGTGGGTGATGAGGAACCGGTGGATGTCGGCGATGGAGCAGTCAAGGGCCCGCAAGGCGCGGTTCAGCAGCTCCCGAGCCACCGGCACCGTCCAGCCCGAGTCCACGAAGACGAGGCCATTCCCATCGTCGATGGCATAGATGTTCACGGCCCGCAGACCATCGGTGGGCAGGGGGAGGGGGATTCGGTGGACGCCGGGCGCGACAGGGTAGACGCCCGGCTCGGTCCATTGGCCGGACCCCGAGGAGGTGCTCATCGGCCAGGTCCGTTCGTCATGGGACCTGTCTAGCAACTGGCGGACCGTTCGAACCGTGGTGGCGGTGCCGGTTCGCCCGAACCGGCACCCGGCAAACTCCTCGAGTCGGTTCAGTGCATCCAGCGGCGCCGAGACGGGCGCGACGCCTTCCGCCACCCGTCAGGCCAGGCCCGACGGGTGATGGCTTGCTGGCGGCGCTCGAGGGCGATGGCCTGGCCGGCAGCCAACACGACCCGTGCCGGTAGGTCGGAGCCCGCCCGTCGCAGCCAGGCCTCGGCGTCGACGGCGTCGTTGTGATCACCGAGGGCTCCCTGGAGCGCCTTCGCCCCCTTGGCCAGGCGCACGGCTGGGCGGCCGACGACGGGGGCCGCCATCTCCGCCGCGTAGCGGACCTGTTTCGCCTTGATGCGGACCCGGTGCAACTCCCGGTCGTCGGGTTCGTCGCCCAGGCGGTCGACGGCTCGGCGCAGCTGACGCCACGGGCGCCGTACCAGGCGGCCGAGCTCGGGGCCGGCCGGTCGCCCCGGGTCGCCCCGCCCGCCCGTGACCCACGGAGGCGTGGTCGCGGCGTGCTCGAGTTGTTCGAGCAACTCGAGATAGCGGGGCCGGTTCAGGATGTCCCGCAGATTCACCATGGTCGCATCGCGCTCGCCGGTCAGGCGGGCTGTCAGGTCGTCGAAGCCGCCCGAGTCGATCTCGGCGGCGGTCGACCGGTGGCCGGCCAGGCGCTCCGCCAGCACGTCGGCGTCGCGGACATCGCCAAGGGCGTCGGCGACCCATTTCAGGGTGGTCCGGGTGTGGCCCACCCACACCGGGTCGAGGAGTCGCCGGAAGGTCTTCAGGTCGGACCTCAGCCTTCTGGTGGCGACCCGTGCCTGGTGGATGCCTCGGCGGTCGCCGCCGGCGCGGACGGCGAGATCATGGCCGACGAGGCGATCGAGGCCGTCGGCGATGCTGGCGGCCACGACGTCGTGGAGGGTGGAGCGGGAGTCGAGCCCCGCTCGGCCCGTGACCACCGCGTCCCTGCCGGCCAGGACGCGATGCAGCTTGGATGCCTCGGCGCTGGGAGCGAAGCCGCTGTCGGTCAGGCGCCGGGCGGCCCGGGCGAGGACACTGGCATCCCCCTCGACCAGCTCGACCTCGATCTCCCGGAACCGCAGGGGGCCGTTCGGTTCCCGGCCGTCGGAACCGGCGATCAGGCCGGTCCCGGTGACGTCGTCGTCGTCGATCTCGGCCAGGCGCGCCCCCGTGGGGGATCGCACCTCCCGGCGTCGGCGGACGGTGATGATCCGGGCCACCGGCTGCAGGGCGGCTCCTCTGGTCACCGCCGCTGTCAACGCCACCGCCTCGGTCGGGACCGGCCCGTGCGGACCGGGCCACGCCAGCTCGATGCGCTCCGAGCCGGGCCCGCCGGGGCTGCCGGGCATCTTGAGGGTCCACCCGTCCTCGCCGGTGCCAGCGCGGTCACCCCGGTGGCGCAAGGTCAGGTGCCGGCCCAGGAGTCGGAGATCCGCCGTGTCGTAGTAGGTGGCGGTCAACGTGATGGTGGCCAGCTCGACTTCGCTGGCCCCGTCGGCCACCCCGGCCAGGGTGGGGACGGCGGTTGCGGTGGCGCCCTCGAACTTTGCTTCGCGCTCGACTGCGGTGCGCATTCGCCTACCCCCCGGTGCTGTCGTCGGCCCTTGTGCGATCGTAGGTCATGGCTCAACCGTCGGCTCTGGTCAGTGGGGCGACCGGCTTCATCGGTTCCAGCCTCGTTCCAGCGTTGCTCACCGAGGGCTGGGCGGTGCGGGCCGTGGGCCGTCGACCCCGGCCCGCCTGGATGCCGCCCGCCGTCGACTATCGCGCCGTGGACCTGGCCGGGGGGGAGGATCTGGGCGGGATCAGCCGGGGGATCACCCACGTGTTCCACCTGGCCGGCGCATCGAGCTCGCTGTCGTCGATCGACGAGATGCACCGGTCGAACGTGGTTGCCACCGAGCGGCTGACGGCGTCCCTGCTCGGCACCGACGTGGAACGGCTGGTGTATCTCAGTTCGACGTCGGTCTACGGGGAGGAGGAGCAGCTGGCGCTTCCGGTCCGCGAGGACGTGGAGCCCCGTCCCAGCCGGGGCTACGGCAAGGCCAAGTGGCGAGCCGAGCAGGTCGTCTGGTCGGCCGGCGCATCGGGTCTGGCGGTCGTGGTCCTGCGACCGGTGTCGGTGTACGGGCCTGGCAATGTCAAGCTCCTTGGCAGCACCATCCTCGACGCCGCCATCGACCGCTTTGCTGGTCGGCAGAGACTGCTCGTCCACGCCCAGCCAGTGGAGATGCGCCTGGTCCACATCGACGACGTGGTCCGCGCCTCGCTCCA
>JALYVP010000434.1 GCA_030853185.1 Actinomycetota bacterium
GGCCACCGCGTCGTGGTCCCGATGGTCGCGCCAGGCGGCCACATCGGCGACCAGCTCCGCCTCCACGGCCGGGTCGACGCGCAGGATGGACCCGTCCCCGCCGAGCCGGGACGGCTCCGTGGCCTCGAAGCGATTGACGCCCACCACGGTCTGCTCCCCGGCCTCGATGCGGGCGGTGCGGGCCGACTGGCTGGCCACCAGGGCCCGTTTCATCTCGTCGACGGCGGCAAAGGCGCCCCCGAGGCCCACGATGCGGTTGAGCTCGTCGCCCGCCTCCTCCACCAGCTCGGCCGTCCGGCCCTCGATGACATGGGAGCCGGCGAAGAGGTCCCCGTAGGACAGCAGGTCTGTCTCGAAGGCCAGGATCTGCTGGATCCGCAGCGCCCACTGCTGGTCCCAGGGGTGGGGGAGGCCGAGGGCCTCATTCCACGCCGGCAGCTGGATGGCCCGGGCCCGGACGTCCCTCGAGAGGGTCACCCCGAGGGTCTCGAGCACGATCCGGGGGATGTTGTTCTCCGGCTGCTGCTCGGTCAGGCCGAGCGAGTTGACCTGCACGCCATAGCGGAACCGGCGGGCCTTGGGGTCGGTCACGCCGTAGCGCTCGGCGCAGATGCGGTCCCACATGGCGGCGAACGCCCTCTGCTTGCAGACCTCCTCGACGAAGCGGATGCCGGAGTTGCAGAAGAACGAGATCCGCCCCACCACACCGGTCATCTCGTCGGGGCCGACCTGGCCGGACTGGCGAACCCCGTCGAGGACGCTGACGGCGGTCGCCAGGGCGTAGGCGAGCTCCTGGACCGGGGTCGCCCCCGCCTCTTGGAGGTGGTAGCTGCACACGTTGATCGGGTTCCACCTGGGGGCGTGCTTCACCGACCAGGTGATGGTGTCGACGGTGAGACGGCGGCTGGCCTCGGGTCCGAAGATGTAGGTCCCCCGGGACAGGTACTCCTTGACGATGTCGTTCTGCACGGTCCCGGTCAGGGCCTCCGAGGGCACCCCCGTGTCGTTGGCGTGGACAACGTACAGGGCCAGGAGCCAGGCGGCGGTGGCATTGATGGTCATGGAGGTGTTCATCTGCTCGAGGGGGATGCCGTCCATCAGTTGGGCCATGTGACCGCGATGGACGACAGGGACGCCGACCTTGCCGACCTCGCCGGCGGCCCGGGGGTCGTCGGGGTCGTAACCGAGCTGGGTGGGCAGGTCGAACGCCACCGACAGGCCGGTCTGACCCTTGGCCAGGTTCGTCCGGTAGAGCCCGTTGGAGGCCCGGGCGGTGGAGTGTCCCGAGTAGGTCCGCATCACCCACGGGCGGTCGGGGGCGGACGCCGACGGGCCGGGCGGGAGGCGGTGGGGGGCAGGGCCGTTGGGGGCGGGGGCCATGGCCCATCCTGGCACGACCGGAGACGCGCCGGCGCCGGCCCGATATCATGTCGGTGTCCCGGAGAAGGGGACCCCATCCAGGGAGGAGCGGGCGCCGACCCGTCGTCGTTCACGGCGCGGCCGAGGCGTCCGCCCCCTCCCGGATGCGCCGGGGTGGGGGCGGGTGCGGCTACCGTGAGCGGGCCATGCCCAGGCGCTGTCTCGTTGCCGCCGCCCAGGAGCGCGTCCGTCCGTACCGGGAAGATCCGGCGTTCGTCGAGCGCCGCCGGCGACTTCTGGGCCGGGCGACGGGCCGGGTCCTCGACCTCAGCCTGCGCCCGCAGGCCAACCGGGCCCTGTTGCCGATCGAGCGGGTGAGCGATCTGACCGTGGTCTCCGGTGGGCCCGCCCCCGCCCAGGTGTGGATCAGCGCTCCACCGGAGACCGGCGGGGCTCCCGGCCCGCTCGGTGACGTCCGGTTGATAGCCGGACCACTGCACGCCGAAACGTTCCCGCCCGCGTCTTTCGACACCGTCGTCACCGTCCTCACGCTCTGCACTGTCGAGGCCCTCGAGCCGATGCTGGAGGCGATCGGGCGGTGGTTGGCCCCAACCGGCCAGCTCCTGACCCTCGAGCACATCCGGGCCACCGGCTTCACCGCCATGGCCCAATCCCTGGCCACCCCGTTCGAGCGGCGCCTGCTCGGAGGGTGCCGCCTGGACCAGGACCTGATCGGCGCCTGCCGCCACACCGACCTGGACCTCACCGACGGGGCCCGGTTCTCCGTCCGGGTCGCCGCTAGCCTCCCCATCCCGTGCCTGGCCGGTGTGGCCCGGCCCCGAGCCCGCAATCGAGACCGGTCATGAGCGAAGCCAACCCCCACCCCCACCCCGGACCGCTGTGCCTGGTGGGCGGCGCCGAGTGGACCGACGGGTGCACGTTCGACCAGGAGCTGTGGGAGGC
>JALYVP010000133.1 GCA_030853185.1 Actinomycetota bacterium
GTCGTGCGTTTCTTGTTCGTCTTGATATGGCCGTAAAGGCGGTCTCGGTTCATGTCGAGCGCGGCGAGGAGGTGACGGACGCCCTGGGTGCGCTTGTAGGTGGCCCGTATCCGCCGCCGACGGGGCGACGCGGTGGAGCCTTTCGACTTGCGGCTCACCACCGGCGCCCATTGCTTGCCGGGCCGAGGCAACAAGTTGAGCAGTCCGAACTCGTCCATCGAGAACACCACCGTCGGGTCACCATCGCCCGGTTCCGCCTTTCCCTCGGCGATGTCATACAGCTCCAACACCCGGTTCTTCTTCGCTTCGAAGTCCGGGTCACTCGACTGCTTCCAGGTCTTCACGGCTTGAAACGAGACCTCCTCCTTGCGGAGCAAGACCCGAAGGCCCCCATGGCTGATGTCGTCGACCACCCCCTCAGCGACGAGGAACTCGGCCAGCTAGGTCAAGCTCCACGTCGAAGACGGCAGGCCGTGATCTCCCGGCCGGGACAGGGCGATCTTCTTGATCGCTTGGCGCTGCGGCAGCGTGAACGTCGGCGGACGACCGCCTGGATCAGGCGGCGGAGAGTCGGTATGTTGATCCGCTGCTGCTGGCGACCCAGGCGGTGGGGAGGGCTGCGGCGAGGGCGTGTTGGGCGCGCCATCCGGTGCCGTGTCCGGGCGCGATCAGCTGGGGGGTCATGTCGGTGAGTGCCTTGATGGTGGGTTCGATGATGGGCTCGAATGCTGGGCCGCTGAGGTGGAGGCCGCCGATGAGGGCGTGCAGTGTCGGTACCGCGGTGAGTCGTTGCGCGTGGCGGACGATATTGATCGCACCGGCGTGGCCCGCAGCCGGTTAGGACGACGAGGCCGTGGTTGCGGAGGTGGACGACGAGGGCCTGGTCGTCGAGGATGAGCGGGTCGGGTTCCACGTCGTGCCGGTCCATGCATGGTGGGCGGGGGGCATTCCGTTTTTCGAATTCTGTGGTGCGGTCGACTTCTCCGGTGATGAGCACGCATTCGTCTACGAGCAGTGACGGCTGCCGGCGTTCGATTACGGCGAAGCCCTCGCTTTCGAGGGACCGTTTGCTCAGCGTTGGTAGTTCGTCGGGCTCGTGGCCGGGTACGGCCCAGGCGTCGACGCGTCCAGATCATCGGGTGGACGACCAAGGGTAGTGATCGGGCGCCGTGCCGCCGGCCAGTCCGGCGAGGCCGCCGGCGTGATCGAAGTGGCCGTGGCTGAGCACGACGGCTCGAATCTGGGAGAGGTCCACGCCGAACCGGTCGGTGTTGATGACCATGGCGTCTGGGTAAAGGCCGGTGTCGAATAGCAGTGTTGTGGTGGTGGTGCCGCGCCGTACGCTGACCAACGCGGAGAACCCGTGCTCGGCCATCAATCCGACTGTCGTTACTCCGCTATCGAACTACGGGTCTGGGCGGTGCCCGCGCTGAACGGGGTGGGGCTTGCTCGATCGTCGCTGCGTAGCAGGGCGTCGTAGGTGTTGTCGACAAGCGTTGTGATCTCGATCACGTCGACTGGTCATAGTGCTATGGGATCGACCGCAGGTCCGGTGGCGGTCGTTGGGATGGCGGCGAGGACGAGTCGTCGGTCTGCGGGTTCGTCGCACATCAGCGGTTCCTCGGTTGTTGTGCTGGTGGGGTCGGGGGGGTTGGTGTGTATGGGTGCGGGGAGGATGGTGGTGATGAGGCCGGTGGTGACGTCGTAGACGTGGCCGGGGGGACTCAGAATGCTGCCTTCGGCGGCGGAGCGGGCCGCTGTCGCGGCCCGCATCGCCAGCATGAAGACACGCCTTTGGCACGGACGCCAGCCCGTAGACTGCCGTCGCGTTGTGAGCGCACGGCACGGCCCACTGGTAGCGTTCACCACGTGACGACGATGGCAGAGCGGTTGCAGGCAGGTCGGGTCAAGATCGAAGGGGCCCGCGATGCGGTACGAAGCGATGGGGGAGCATCACCGGTGCTGGTCGCGGTTATGAACGAGTTTGCTCACAAGGCCCAGAAAGCTAATGGGATTGCCGACGAGCGAGTGGCGGTGATCGAACTTGAGCAAGCCGGCGACAGCGCCAAGGTCGCTGCCGAAGCGGACCTGGGTGTGTCGCGGGCTACCCGCGATGCGGTCCTCGACGCTCACCTGGCCATCTGCATCGCCAAGGGCAAACTCGAAGACTGATCGAGAGCATCACTGACGGGACCATGTGGTATCTCGAGCAGCAGCCCGTCTGTCGGTAGTCGAGCGCTTCTGCGGCAGGCCGGGTCGCCCAAGACCCCGCTGTCGCTCATCCCGGACGTCACAGCTAGGCGACCACGTCCGAGCGGAAGCTCTCGATGATGTTCATGAACTCGTTGATTTCCTGAGCGGGGCGCCGAGATAGAAGAGGGTGGCCTCGATTTCCATGTAGACGGCGTCGAAGCCGTTCTTGTCGATGCTGAGATGCTCGTGTGCCACGTTCATGTCGTGGCCGATGTAGCACTTCGGGCCACCGGCGGCCTCGATGGACCAGGCGGTGACTAGAAACTTGTAACCGGCGGCGTTCGCGGGGTTGCCGTGGTGCTCGTGGACCTTGTCGTTGGCGTTCACCTTGACGTTTTGGAAGAGACGGTCGACGAGCACGTCGACGGCACCGGCGATGCCGTAACAGCCGCCGAGACGCTCGTAGAGCGTCGCGTCGGCCGGCTGCACTTGGGGGGCGGTTGCCGGGTCGGCCTCGGGAGCGAGCCGTCGGGTGTCGGGCACGTTCAGGGTCACGATGCTATTCCTTTCATCGGATGGGGGCATGCGGCAGTTGCGCGCATGTCGTTGACCAAGCCGTGCAGCTCGCCGCGCAGGGCAGCGAGAGCGTGGGGGGCAAAGGCCCTTGGCGCGTTCGACAGTGCGTTGGACGGTGACTGCGGACGTCTCGAGTTCGACGCCAACCGAGGGCGTGATGGCGTGGGCGGGCAGGTCGAGACGCTGCGCGAGTCCGCTGACGGTACCGCTGCTGTGTTGCCACAGCGCCATGAGCGTCAGGTACTGGGGGTAGGTGATACCCAGCTCACGCAGCAGCGGACGGTAGGCGCGGGTGATCGCGTTGGTGGCAGCGTAGAGCGCATAGCAAAGCTGATCGTCGAGCCGCAGCCGTGCATCGGTCATCGTCGCCGCTCATCATTGAGAGTGACGAAGATAACTCACAAGTGAGGTGGTTAGGCAACCCAAAACCGTGCGATCGGCCAGATTCGCACCCGAATGCCCCTTATGCCAAGCTCGTCGTCGAGGGGACCGGGCGGGCCTGCCACGCCGCCGAGGGGATCAACGCGGTGGAGGCCCTCGCTGCGCTCGTCGACCGACTCCGCCATCAGCCCCGGCCCACCCACCCCCGCCTGGGGCGGCGGGACCTCACGTGCATCGATGTCGCCTCGCTGCCGTACCCGTCGGTGTCGACCGTCCCCGGCTCTGCCGTCGCCCGCTTCGACTGCCGCTTCCTGCCCGACGGCACCGAGAAGGGCATCCATCAGCTCATCCGGGCCGCGGCCGTCGAGGCCTGGGCCGACTGGCCCGAGCCGCCGACGCTGCGCGTCGACACCGTGCTCGCCGGATTCACCACCCATACCGGCCTGGCCCTCCAAGGGCCCGAGTACGCCACCGCGTGGTGGACCGAGGGCCCGGTCGTCGCCGACGCCGAGAAGGCCCTCGCCGCCGTCGGGCTCGACCCGACCCCGTCGCACTACTCGTTCTGCACCAACGGTTCCTACACCGCCGGCGTCCTCGGCCTGCCCACCCTCGGCTTCGGTGTGGGCGAACAGCACCTGGCCCACCAGGTGGATGAGAGCGTGACCCTCGAGTCGCTGCGGGCGGGCAGCCAGGGTCTGGCCAGCCTGGCCGTGGCCCTAACGTCCCCCGGGTAGCAGGGCGGGGCACCATCGAACGCTTTGCATCGCGAGTCGTTTAGCTGGCGACGCGATCCCTGGTCAGCTGGTGGACGCGCTGGTAGGACTCGCCTTACCTTGCCTGTAAGGGGCGACGCTGGGACCACCACCGGGCTGCGCTCAACGCCGCTCACCGCGTCCTGTTCCACCTGGGTCCCCCTTACGGGCCGCCTTCGTCGCCTACCTGGAGCACAAGACCGGGACCTGCCGAGCCAAGACCCATGACTGGGTGTGCTCATCTGTTTTGGCCCCACTTGGACGGCTAGCGCGCATCTGTTTGGCCCCCTTGAGGGTCCACCAGCGGGCGGCGGTCACCGTTGAGCGTGGGTCATGGCAAAGAGGTCGAAGGTGAGCATGTACGAGCAGATTCGGAAGGCGCATGTGCTTGATGGTTTGTCGATTCGGGAGCTGTCTCGGCGTTCGGGATCCACCGGCGTGATGTGCGCGCTGCGTTGGCGGGGGCCGTGCCGCCGCCACGCCAGCCGGTATCGGCCGAGGCCAGCCCCGGCTTTGGGTGTGTGGAAGCCGCTGATCGAGCGGTGGCAGGCCGAGGTTTCCAGATCTTGACCAAGCGAGAGGAAAAGGCCACTTGTCGCTCTCGCCTCCAATCTTCCCTGCAGCGAGTGGGGCCAAGTCATCGCCGATCCCCGCCTCGTCGCCACCATCGTCGACCGGGTCACCTTCAACGCCCACATCATCGAAACCGGCACCGACAGCTACCGGCTCCGCACCACCAGGACCAAGAATCGCCGCAAGGATCATGAGCCCCCGGCCGTTGCTGCGCTATCTGCGTTTCCGACGCAGTGAGCGGCGCAGCGCCAACGACGACCGCACAGATGCGACACTCTGTTCGGTGACCTACGAGCTGCTCATCACGCGAGCCGCCACCTGGGCAGACGTCGCCTCGGAGCCCTTGGACCGGCAAGCCTGGTTGAACTTGGCGATCGCGACGCCGGCGCTCAGGTTGACGCACCGCTTTCCGGAAGCGTCGTCTGAGGGCGATGTCGAGTACCTCCCTGAGCTCCGGACCATTGCGCGCAGGCTCCATGCCCGGCTGCTCCACGCCGACGGGACGGAAGCCTCGTAACAAGACCGACAGGTCACAACGGATCTCCCAGCGACATCGCCAGGATCGATCACCGGCGCCGAATCAGCGTTCTGGTCAGACCGGCACACCACATCCCGTGACCGACCAGACTGGGCCAAGTCTGGTGAACACGGTGGGGCCAGTCCCGGTCAACAAACCCACATGACCGACCTCGCTATGCGCCGCGGGCACTTCGGCGGCTTTCTCGCCGAGGTTGACCCTGGGTTCTGTTCGCTCGCCGAGCTCGACCCCGGGCGACCTCGGCAGCAAGCGGAACGGCTCCTCTGACCGGCCGCTGACCCTCGACCCGGCGTTCTGGGGCTGGCCGGCTCCGCCACTCGTTGCGGAGGCGGTAGCCGCTAGATCGGGAGGTCGAGGATGGTCGAGATGGTCTCGCGGACCTGCGCCAGGATGACGGTTCCGACATTGCCACGGGTGGAAGCGATGCGACTCATCGAGACGGCACGGAGGTGCTGACACTGCGCTGCTGAGGTGACACTGAGACCGTTATGGTCGTCGGGTTCAACGCTGATCTCCGCGTCGAAATCGCGGATGGTCGATGTGAGGGGGACGAGATGAATGACCGACGGCTTGGCGTCCAAGGTGCGCTGGGCGGTAACGACTATTGCGGGATGGCGGAAGCCGGCTTCGCGGCCTTCGGGAGTTCCCAGGTCGAGATCGACGACATCACCCGAGCTCGGCATCTAGCCAGGTCGTCTCGTCGTCTCGCAGCGGCTGGGAGAGCTGGTCGCCGAACCGGTCCTGTCGAAGGGCGCGGACCGCCAGGGTCACGGTATGACCCACGGTTGTCCCTAGATCCTTCGACAGTCGCTTCAGCTCCTCGTGGGTCTCTGGATCGATCCGCACACTTGTCGACTGCATGCAGATAAGCATACACCGACTCCCGGCCAGCAACTCTGCTCGCGCCGGTTGCAGCACAGATCACTCGCCAGTCCGACCGTCTCCGGCCCGTGGCCGATGGCTACCGTCACCCTTGAAGCCAGGGAAGCAGGATTCAGGGGCACCACCCCCGCGTCGGCTCGCCGGTCGCCATGGGTTGGGAGCGACTGGTGGTTCCTTGCAGCCTTCCCTGCTCCCCTTGTCGGGTTCTTGGAGCGGACGACGGGATTCGAACCCGCGACCCTCACCTTGGCAAGGTGATGCTCTACCAGCTGAGCCACGTCCGCAAAGCGGTGGCAAACCTTAGCAGGCCAACCTGCGATCACCAGCCCCTCACCCGTCGGGGCGAGCCGGTAGGACGCACTCCACGTGGGGGTAGCGCACCCCGGCGTAGGGCAGCGAGAGGGCCGTCTCATCGGCCGGGCAGGCGGGGCCGCCGGGCGTGCCGGGCAGCACCCGGACGACCTTGACGCTGGCGCCGGGCGACCCGCACGCGACCGATTTGGCCGAGTACTGCGGGTGACCCTGGGCCGTGCCGTTCTGGTGCAGGCACTGGCCGGCCAGCTTGGCCGACGCCTTGGTCTCGGCTGCGTCCTGGCCCCCCGATCCCCTCGTCGCCTGTAGCAGCCCTACCACCACGATGAAGGCCACGAGGGCGATCGGCACCCAGCGGTAGGGGCTGCGCCACGGCGGCCGGGCCGCCTTGTTGGTGGCGGGTCCCCCGCCCTCCCCCACGGTCTCCCAGCCTGAGGGGCGGGGCGGGGCGTCGGCCCCTGGGCGCCAGCGGACCCATTGGTTCAGGTCCTCGTTCCACCAGCGGATCACCCCGCTGGGGGCCCGATGCCAACGGACCCCCCGGTGCCGGACCGATTCGCCCTGGGTGGCGGCGGGCGCTGCCGCCCTGGTGGCGCCCGTACGCGACGGGCGGGGGTTGGGTCTGGCCCGGGAGGCAGCAGAGCGCGACGACCTGGCCATGGCCAACTCTGTCACGTCATCAGGCCCCTATCGGAGCAACCGGGAAAGGCGCCGATCGGCCAGCGGCTTGCCGCCGGTCTGGCAGGTAGGGCAGTACTGCAGGGACTTGGTGGCGAAGGACACCTGGCGCACCCTGTCCTCACACACCGGGCACGCCTCGCCCGTCCGGCCGTGCACCGCCATGCCGCTGCGCTTCTCAGCCTTCAGCCCGTTGGCGGGCAACCCGGCGGAGCGCTCCGTGGCGTCGGTGAGCACCCCGGTCAGCGCCGCATGGAGGTTGGCAATGTCGTCCTCGGACAGCTTCCCGGCCGGCTTGAACGGTGACAGCTTGGCGCGGTGCAGGGCTTCGTCGGAGTAGGCGTTGCCCACCCCGGCGAGGATCGACTGGTCGACGAGGACGGTCTTCAGGTTGGCGCCCCGCCCTGACAGGACCGACCGAAGCGCGTCGACCCCGAACGAGGCGTCGAGGGGGTCGGGCCCCAGCCGGGCCACGCCGTCGACCTCGTCAGGGGAGGTGACCAACCACAGAGCTAGGCGTTTCTCCGTACCCTGCTCAGTCACGTCGAACCCGGACCCGGAGGACAGGCCCAACCGGAGGGCGAGGGGGCCCCTGCCGGGACGGGCCCGGGCCGCGGGAACCTTCTCCCGCCACTGCAGCCACCCTCCGCGAGCCAGGTGGATCACCAGCCACAGGCCGTCGGTGTCGATCAGCAGGTACTTCCCCCGCCGGTCGGTGCTGACGACGCTGCGCCCGACGAGATCATCGATGGGTGGCTGATAGGTCTTGATGGCGGAGAGGGCGGCGATCTCGGCCCGTTCGACGGTGGTCCCCGTCGCCTTGTCGGCCACGAACCGGCACAGGGCCTCGACCTCGGGCAGCTCAGGCACCGCTCAGCACCCCGAGTGCCCGAATCCGCCGGCCCCCCGCTCGGAGGACTCCAGGAACCCGACGGGCCGCAAGGTGACCTGCTCGACGGCCTGAATGACGAGTTGGGCGATGCGGTCGCCCCGGTGCACCTCGAACGGCTCGGCCGGGTCGGTGTTGAGCAGGATCACCTTCACCTCGTCCCGATAGCCGGCGTCGATGAGGCCGGGGGCGTTGGCCACAGTCAGACCATGACGCAGAGCGCTCCCGCTGCGGGGCAGGACGAAGCCGGCGAACCCGGGAGGGATGGCCACCGCGATCCCTGTCGCCACCAGAGCCCGCCCGCCGCCCGGGGCGACCGTCGTTGCCACCCGGGCGACCAGGTCGAGACCGGCGTCGCCGGTCCGGGCATACCCGGGCAGGGCCAGGTCCGGGTCGAGACGGACCACCGGGAGCTCCAGCACGGCCCCAAGATACCGGCCGTGCGCCACCACCGGCCCGCCCTCTACCGTGACCGGATGCTCGCCTGGATGGACCTGGAGATGACGGGGCTCGACCCGGCCCACCATGTGATCGTTGAGATCGCCACCCTGCTGACCGACGACGACCTGAACGTCGTCGCCGAAGGTCCCGACATCGTGGTGTCCGCCACCGCACCCCAGCTGGCGCTCATGGACGGGGTGGTGCGCTCGATGCACATGCGCAGCGGGCTGCTCGCCGCCATCAAGGCGTCCGAGACGACCCTGGCCGACGCCGGTGCCGCCACCCTGGAGTTCCTTCGGGCCCACATCTCCACGCCCGGCACGGTGCCGCTGTGCGGCAACTCGATCGGCACCGACCGGCGGTTCCTCGCCGCCTGGCTGCCCGAGATCGACGCCTTCCTCCACTACCGGTCGGTCGACGTCTCCACCATCAAGGAACTGGCCCGGCGCTGGTACCCCGATCAGTACAAGGCGGCGCCGAGGAAGAAGGGCTCCCACCGGGCCCTGGGCGACATCGTGGAGAGCGTCGATGAGCTTCGGTACTACCGGGGGGCGGTGTTCGTCGAGCCCGCCGCCCCCGGGCCCTGAGCAAGAAGGAAAAGTCTAGGAAGTTCCGCCCGATCGTGAGAGAATCGGCAGGAAGGCGCCGACGGCTCACCGTCGGCCGAACATGCAGGAGGAGGCTTCCCCCTTGAGCCAAGCCCGAGCAGACCTTCCCAAGGGCGATGTTGCCCCGTTCTCCGACGCGGGTGGTCACCGCAAGCGCAGCACCCGCCAGGTCCGCCACGGTGCCAAGGCCCAGCTCCACGTGGGTCTGTGGGACGAGGACGCCCTCGAGGATGCCATCTGC
>JALYVP010000435.1 GCA_030853185.1 Actinomycetota bacterium
GGGATAGCGGGCTTGTTTGGCCGTCAGCACGGCGTCATCACCAGGAGCCAGGCGTTGGCGGAGGGCATGTCCCCGCGCCAGGTGACGGGGGCAGTGGACGGTGGGGCTTGGGAACGGATCCACCGAGGCGTCTATCGCCTCCGAGGCAGCCCGATGACCCCGCACGCCGTACTCCTTGCCGCATGTCTGGCTACCGGTGGCCGGGCCTCTCACCAATCGGCCGCTTGGCTGTGGGCCTTGTTGCCGGGACCGCCGGCGAAGCCGACCGTGAGCGTGCAAACCACAGCCTGGGGCCGCATGGCGGGCGTTGTCGTCCACCGAGCGGACGACGTCCGGCCAGGGCCAGCTCCGACGTGGCTCGGGATCCCCTGCACCACTCCCGCCCGAACCGTTGTCGACCTGGCCCGGGTGGTGAGCCGGCTCTGTCTCGACGAGGCAGTCGATGTTGGCCTGGCCCATCGGCGGTTCACCCTGGCCGACCTGGCGACCGAGCTCGACCGCAGAGCACGGGGCGGACGATCGGGCGTCGGCATCCTTCGCCACGCCCTGCATCAGCGGGGATACCTGGGTGTCCCCCACCCGAGTGTGCTCGAGAGCCGGGTCCTCCGACTGCTCGCCCGAGGTGGGATCCGACCCTCCGGTGTCGAGGTGAAGGTGCTCGGCGCCTACGGGCGCTACCGGCTGGACATCACCGTCGCCGACCGAGTGGCCATGGAGGTCGACGGCTTCGCTTTCCACGCCGATCCGGTGGCGATGACCCGTGATCACCGGCGGCGCAACGATCTGGCCGGCCGGGGCTGGACGGTGCTGGTGTTCACCTGGCTCGACGTGACCCGGGACGGCGAGAGGGTGCTGAGCACGGTGCGGGAGACCCTGGCCCGCAGGCGCGCCACCGTCGGCTGAGAGGCGCCGCGCCTACGAGAGCCCGGCTGAGAGGCGCCGCGCCGACGAGAACCCGGCCGGGCCCGCTCAGGGGCCGGCCGGGCTGAGGCCGCCAGTGCCGGTGAGCAGCCCGAGAACCTCGGCGTGAAGCAGGCCGTTGGTGCTTACCGCCGAGCCCCCATCGACCCGGTCGGCGCCGCTCAGGTCGGTGAACCGCCCCCCGGCCTCCTCGACGATGACCTGGAGGGCGGCCAGGTCCCACAGGGAGGCAATGGGGTCGAGGCCGATGTCGCAGGCCCCTTCCGCCACCAGGACATGGGACCAGAAGTCGCCGAAGGCGCGATCCCGCCAGCAGCGCATGGCCAGGGCCAGGACCCGGCCCACGCCGCCGTGGGGCTCCCAGTTGCAGAGCGTCGAGCCCGACAGCTGGGCGTCAGAGAGGGCGCGCACCGCCGAGACCCGGATCGGGGTGGCCTCCGAGTCGGGCGTGCCGGGCTCGGCCGCGAAGGCGCCCATTCCCCGAGCCGCCCACCACCGTCGGCCGAGGGCCGGCGCCGAGACGACGCCGACGGTCTGGGTTCCGTCCACCTCCACGGCGATGAGCGTGGCCCACGCCGGCAGGCCCCGGACATAGCTCTTGGTCCCGTCGATGGGATCGACGATCCAGCGTCGGCTCCCGGTGCCGGTCGTTCCGTGCTCCTCGCCTAGCACCGCGTCGCCGGGACGAGCTTCGGCCACCCCGGCTCTGATGAGCTGCTCCGCCGTCTGGTCGGCCTCGCTGACCGGCGTCAGGTCGGGTTTGGTCTCGACGTGAAGGTCGGCCCGCCGGAATCCAGCCATGGTGACCTCGTCGGCCCGGTCAGCGAGAAGGAGGGCCAGGTCGAGGTCGGCACGGAGGGCGTCGGCGGTCACGTGTTCGCAGGCTACTTGTCCCGCCGAGGAGCGCCCCCCTCGAGCGCCCGAGCGCCGCCGACGGCCGGCCCGCCCCGCGCCACTTGACGGGCGGTGGGCCCCGACCCGACGCCGGACCGGCCGCGTCAGCCGACGCAGACCGGCGAGGCGAACCCGCTGTGGGAGCGGTCCGCCCAGTCGACGGTCAGGCCGATAGAACGCCGATAGTTGGTCCACGTCAGGGCGGGAAGTCGCTTGTCGACGGCCTGTTCCGGGATCGTCACCTGGTAGCCAGAGAGCCAGCTGTGCGGCACGTTCCTGCCCATGGCCCGGATCCAGCCGGGGAAGTGGGCGGCTGCGGCCAGGACCTCGGCGTGGGCCGAGTCCCGATCGCGGATCAAACCGGGGCGGATGTGCAGGCCGGGTTTCCAGTGGGCACCGAGATCGACAGTCACCCGACGGATCCCCGGCCGATGGACGACACCGTCGAGGAGGCGCACCGGCTTGGGCAGGTTCAACCACAAGG
>JALYVP010000436.1 GCA_030853185.1 Actinomycetota bacterium
GTCCTGCGCGCCAAAGTGGCTCTGGTTGATGTCTCGGTGGCCCGGTCCGGGCCGTTTTCGAGCGCCGGACCGGTAACAACCCCGCGGGGGTGGTCCAGGCAAGGACGCCAACGCCGAGCCATCTCACGGGCGTGGGCGGTGGTCGGGGCGCCCACGGAAACAGCAGAGACCCACTTCTTGGCGCGCTGGACCGTTTGGGAGACGGTCAAGCACGCCGAAACAGGGATCCCGGTTCTGGCCGAGGCGCCTTCTGCCCGGGGGCGGGGGTCGTCCGACGCCGGCCCCGTGGACATGCGGGGCCGGTCGATCTTGACGCCACCGGCGTCGAGCTGCCCCCCAGCGCGGGTCGCCCCGGTGCGGTGCCGTTGGGGGTCGCGAGGCATACGAGGGCCTGAGCTACCTTGCGGCGTGGCCTGTCCGGCGACCCCAGCGTCCACAGGGCGTAAACGTTCAGGTGGGGGGCTGGTGGATGGGGTGTAGGGCTCGGGGTGAGCAGGTGACGTGTCCGTCGGTGAAGCGTCCGGCGGGGGTGTCGAGGCAGACGGTGACGGTGGTGGCATCGATCTGATGGATGGTGCCGGTGCGGCCTTGGAGGTAGCGGGGGCTGACGTGGTTGTCGAGGCGGACGCGGTCGCCGATGGATAACTGTTGCAGGGCGCGGCGCGTTTGGTCGGCGGTGATGTTGCGGTTCCGCTCGTTGATCGCTCGGCGAGCGCGGGTAGCTGGTTGTCGAGTCGGCCGTCGTTGATGGCCGCGAGGATGGCCTCGACGGGTGGCGGGGCGCTGGCTCGGGCCGGGAGGGGCTGGTGGGGGGAGCGGGGCGCCATGGGCGCCAGTGTGGTCGACGGCCGGCCGGCTATGGGCTGATCGTGGTGGGTGGCATCCACGGCCCGGTGTTGAACAGCGCTCGGAGCACATCGAGGAGGTTCTCGTTGTGGTTGTTGGCGGTTTGCAGGTAGGAGCGGATATCGGCGAACGCTTCGGCGCCGGCGAGGCTGTGGAAGCAACCGCTGATCTTGTCGTGGAGTTTCACCATCCGCAGCGCCCGCTCGGCGACGTTGTTGTCCAGGCTGACCCTGGTGTCGGCGAGGCAGCGAAGCACGTCGTCGGCACCGGTGCGCATGCGGGTGGCCAGATTCCAGGCCTTGCGCTGCGCGCTGCTCCACCCGCCGCTGTGACGCCGGCGGGGGGGCGGGCCGGGAGGCAGCAGGGCGAAGGCGACGTCGAGGGTGTCGGCGTAGCGGCCCCGGATGGCCGCGGCGATGGCAGCGTCAACGGCGGGCGCTCCGATATCGGCGGCGGCCTCGGCGGCGTTCTTGGCGTCGATGAGTACGGTGGCGAGCTGGCTGGTCCACAACTCGAACGCCACGGCCTGGCCGACGTCGTCAAGATGGCGGAGCAGGTGAGCGCCGCATTGCGCATGTGTGGCGGCGTCGAAAACGTCATAGGGGCTGTAGCCGTCGTGCACGATGGTGCCGGCGTAGCCGGGGAGCACACCGATGTCTCTGATGGCGTCGACTCCCCGCTTGGGGTGCACGGCGATCAAGGTGAGCAGGTTGGTGGTCAAGGTGTGCATCCACGCCTTGGTGATACCGACCTGGGTGCCGGTCTCATCGGCGTGGATCACAGGTGCTGCACCGAGCTGGGTCTTGAGCTCGGTGATGAACGGGCCGAGACGACCAGCCGCTTCGAGCTGGATCTGGCACAGCCATCCTGTTGACACCGGGGCGTCTAACAGATCGGCGAGCAGCTCGGCGCAACGCTCGACAGGCAGATGCTGACGGACCAACAGGTAAATCGCGAATGCCCGGACATCCGGTCCCCAACACACCGGCGCCCGGGCGGCGGGTGGCAGGTCAGCGATCGTCTCGACCCCACACGCGCAGCGGCGGCGGTAGGCGACATGGTCGGTGACTGTCGGGGTGACCGCCGGCAGGTCGATCACCTGGCTGGTCACGGTCCCAACGACCTCGGCGTCGGCCAGATCGTGCCCGCATCCCTTACAGCAGACCGGCTGATGCTCGACGGTCACGCCGGGTTCCCGGCGGGCCAGGTGCGCTCCGGGCGCGCCGGGCTGTTTGCCCTGCGCCCGCTTCGTCTTGCGGGCATCCGCTCGCCGCTGCGCCCGCTTCTTGCGGACCTCGACATTGTCGCCTGACGGCGGCTTGGAGGAGGTGGTCGAGTCCTTCGCCAGCTCGGCCACCAGATGGGCCACCCGGTCACGCAAGGCGACCACCTCGACCCGCAAGGCGTCGTTCTCCGATCTCAAGATCCCAACAGCAGCAAGGGTTTCGTC
>JALYVP010000437.1 GCA_030853185.1 Actinomycetota bacterium
CCTCTGAGCTACGGGGGCGGGGCTCGGGCTTCTGACGAGGGCCTTGTATCCCTGGCGATGGTTCTACGGGACGAACCGTGGCGTCCCGAAAACATCCCATGTGTGGAACCAGTCGGCTGGCCAACGGTGGTGGTTGCGACCCTCGACAGGTGGGCGGCCTGCAGGGCGTTGTGCTGCGAGGCTGTCGTCGGTGTCGGCTTGGGGTTGAAGGCGGCTGGTGAGGAGGGAGGGGGGCGGCTGGTAGGGGGGTGGCGCCGGCGGCGTCGGGTTCGGGTGGCTGCGGGGGTGACGGGACTCTACGGGTTGGGAACGCTCGACGGGGTGGCGCACGAGCCCGTGTTGGTTGGGTCGCTACTGGGGGAGACCCCCAGCCCCCCCGCTCGGTGGCGGGGAGCGACTGTGCGTCAGGTGCTTCGATCTCCTCAGATTGGCCGTGACGGTGGCGGCGAGGCCGTAGCGTGAGATCCCCGTCGCGTAACGGTTTCGTAACGGATGGCTGTTGTGTGGTGTGTGCCGGCCCGCTGCCTGTCGGACGGCGGAGGACCACGTGTTCGGATCGTTGCCGCCAGGCCGCGTGGCGCCGTCGTCACCGGCCCGCCGTTGCCCCCGAGCGGCTGCTTGAAGTCCGGCCCCGCAAGGCCGGGACGGTCTATGAGTGCCCGGCTTGTGACGCCAGGGCGCTGGGAGAGCAACGCTGCGAGTGCGGCAGCTTCATGCGCCGAGCCGGGCGGGGCGGGCTGTCCCCCTGCTGTGGGGAGCCGATCACCGTCGAAGAACTGCTGGCCGAGTGATGGCGACCAACGCGATCGCCTCTCGTGTCTCGCTCCTCGGATGTGACCGGGGGGTGACAGGCGGGACCTCCTCGGCAAACATTGGCGCGTCCAAGCATCCCTATTGCAACAAGGAGGTCCCTGATGAGCATCCTATGTGGTCTGGATCTGCACCGCGGTCAGATCACTTTCGACACCGTGGAGACAGACACAGGCGAAGTGTGGCGAGGCCGGATCTGGTCCCCGGACCGGGCTCGGGTCCGGCGCTGGTTGAGCGACGAGCTCGCTCCCAGAGCGGCGGGCGCCCCTGTGGCCGTGGCGGTGGAGGGCTGCACGGGGTGGCGCTATGTGCTCGAGGAGGTGAGCTTGGCTGGCTTCGAGGCGCATCTGGCGGAGCCGGCCGACACGATGGCCGCTCGGGGCCGCAAGAAGCGGGCCAAGACCGACCGGGGCGACGCCCGGCTGCTCCGAGAGCTGCTCGGGCGCGGCGACCTGCCCGAGAGCTGGATCCCGCCCGAGGCGGTCTTGGAATGGCGCGAACGAGTCCGTCTCTACAAGAGCCTCATCGACCAGCGGACCGAGTGGACGCAACGAATCCACGCCGAGCTATATCACCACGGCGTCGCCCTGCCCGAATGTGCCATCCGCTCGCAGGCGACCCGGGCCGTGCTCGGCGACCCTGCCCTGGCGGTCAGTGCTGCGGCCCGCCAGCGCATTCGGGTGGGCTACGAGATGATCGACGCCACCGACACCCAAGCGCAACCGCTCAAGCGGGACCTGACGCGCTTCGGGACTCACCAACCGGCGTGTCGGGCACTGGCCGACACCAACTACGGCATCGGCGGGCTGATCGCGGTGGCGGTGTGGTCCGAGCTCGGCGACTGCCGACGGTTCTGCCGGTCCATGCAAGTGGTCCGCCACACCGGTCTCGACATCACCGTCGACTCGTCCGACACCCGCCGTGCCGGCGGGCACCTCACCCGCCAAGGACCGGAGATCCTGCGTTGGGCGCTGTTCGAAGCGGCCAAGAACTCCTCCCGCCACGACGCCCCCGACCACGCCTACTACGCCCAGGTCAAACAACGCCACGACGGCAAGATCGCAGCGATGTCGGTGGCCCGCAAACTGGCCCGGCGCTGTTACCACACGCTACGCGACATCGACCCAGACGAGGTCTACGCCATGCCCTGAACCCCGCCGCCCCCCCACCACTCGGCATCGACGGTCGGGACCGCCCCACAATCACATCAGGGTCTCGCGGTCGTCAGCTCCTGAAACTGTCGTGCCCGCCAGCATCCGTGCTGGACGGCCTCAAAACACTGAGCCGACCGCGCTCCCAATCATCAACCAGCGGGGGACACCCGATCAAGAATGTTGTCGCCGACGACACCACGCTCGTCGAGCACCCAGGTAACGCTGGGCGCCCCCACACCGCCGACCGCCGGGACATACCAAGCCCGATTCAACGCGCCCAGTCGCGACTCGAACTCAGACCCTTGCCGCCGGCAGCCCACACAGGTAACGA
>JALYVP010000134.1 GCA_030853185.1 Actinomycetota bacterium
ACGTCCGCCACCAGACCACTGGCGGGCGTCCCGGCGATAGCCAGGTCCTGAGGGTCACCCTCGAGGATGGCATCGAGGTGGGAATCGTCGATCTGGCCCCCCGGAGCCATCGCCACCATGACGTCCTGGGGCGCCCGGCCGACGCCAGGATGGGCAATGACCTGTCCGTACTCGCCGGACCCGGGGCCCAGGTGGACGACCCGGGCGCCGGCTCGACGGGCCATCCCGGCGGCGATCCTGGCGCGCTCGGCCACTTCGGCCGGGACGTCGGCACCCTCCGAGAGGCCGACCAGCACCATGACCAGCCCGGATCGGACAGGACGGCTGTCAGCCACAGATACCGCCGTAGCCGCGGACCTGCGCCAGGGCCGCCACCCGACCGGCCCAGGCCACCATGACCCGACGGGCGGAGGTGGGCCTGAGTAAGCTCGATGCGATCGTGGTCACGTGGCGAACATGTTCCCTTGGTCGTGGGCCCTTGGCGCTCGTCGATCCGTCTGGCTGGGCGCCGGCATCGACCCAGCTTGCCATGACCACCATGGTTGCGCCGACCGGTGCGACGCCCGTGAGGAGCCTGCATGACTGACGCCTCCTGGGAAGCCGGCCCCGCCAGAGCGGCTCCCTACTCGCCCGCGCCACCCGTGGCCGCCTCCCCGGAGGACCGTCCGCTCGCTCCTGATCCGGGCTGGGCCGCTCTGCGCCAGGCGGTCTGGGAGTCGGGCCCGCCTCAGCCCAGTCCCTGGCCCGAAGGGCCGGCGTGGGATCCCGCCGGCGCCCTCACCGTCCCGGTGACCGCCGTCTCGGGCGACAAGACGGCAGCCCACAAGGTCGTCCCCCGACCGACGGCCGCCCATCGGATCTCGGCGGTGCGGACGCCGGAGGACGCCGGGCTCAGGCCGTCGCAGAAGACCTACCGCATCGGCATCGCCCGGCGGATCCGTTCCGGCTTCGCCCTCATCCTGATCTCCGTGGTCGTGGCCGGGGTGTTGGCCGCGGTGCTGGCGGCGATCGTGGCGGGGATCGCGTCGGCGATCTCGCATGCCGCCACCTCCTGAACGACCCGATCTGGTCGCGGGGTCCACATCGACCGCGCCCGGCGAGGGGCATCGGCGCCGGGCGGCGGTGATGGCCGGGCATCTGGGCGATCCGCTCACGGCCTCCTCGGCGCGCACCGATCCGTCGCCGGGGGTGCGCGCCGCCGCCCTCGGCGCCCTCGACCGCCTCGGGATCCTCCACCCCGCCGACCTTGGCGACGCTCTCGACGACCCGTCCCCGCTCGTCCGTCGCCGGGCGTGCGAACTGTGCGCCACCCGGGCCCAGATCGGCACCCATCGGCTGCCCGGCCTGCTCGGCGATGATGATGCCACCGTGGTCGAGGCCGCATGCTTCGCCCTGGGAGAGCTGGGCTCTCCGGCCGGCGCCGAGGCCACCGCCGCCTTGGCCGTCGTGGTGACCGCTCACGAGGATCCTCTGTGCCGGGAAGCGGCCGTGGCCGCTCTCGGCGCCGTCGAAGACCCGGCCGGCCTACCGGCGATCCTGGCCGCCACCACGGACAAACCGGCGGTTCGCCGGCGGGCGGTCCTTGCCCTGGCCCCCTTCGACGGTCCCGAGGTCGATGCCGCCCTGGCTCGAGCTGCGTCGGATCGAGACTGGCAGGTCCGCCAGGCCGCCGAGGACCTGGGGGTCTTGCCGGACGGCGGCTGAGCTACATGAACAGGTCCTTGACGGCGTCGAACTCCTCGAGGCACTTGCCGGCGCCGAGAACGACGCATTCAAGGGGGGCCTCGACCAGGCGCACGGGGAGCGCCGTCTCCTCGGAGAGGCGCTGGTTGAGGCCCGACAGGAGGCCCCCGCCGCCGACCAGGTGAATGCCCTCGGTGATCAGGTCCTGGGCCAACTCCGGGGGGGCCGCCCCCAGGCACTTGACGACGGAGTCCACGATGGCGCCGGTCTGCTCCTCGATGGCCTCACGGACCTCCTCGGGGGACAGGATCACCGTCTTGGGAAGCCCCGTCATCAGGTCCCGGCCGCGGACCTCGGCCTTGACCTGCTCGTCGGTGGGCCACGCCGAGCCGATGGCCACCTTGATCTCCTCGGCGGTGCGTTCCCCGATGGCGATGCCGTACTCGCGCCGCACGTAGGTCTGGATGGAGGCGTCGATGTCGAAGCTGCCGACCCGGATGGCCTCGAGGGCCACGACGCCACCGAGGGAGATGACGGCCGTCTCGCTCGTGCCTCCGCCGACGTCGACGACCATGTTGCCGAGGGGCTCGTGGATCGGCAGTCCGGCTCCGATGGCCGCCGCCATGGGCTGCTCGATGAGATAGGCGCCCGTGGCCCCGGCGCCACGCGCCGCTTCCTCGACGGCCCGCCTCTCGACCTCGGTGATGGCCGAGGGCACGCAGATCAGCACGCGCGGACGGTTGAAGCGGGACACCCCAGCCCGCTCCAGCAGCAGACGGATCATGCGCTGGGTGATGTCGAAGTCGGTGATGGCACCTTTGCGCAGCGGGCGGACGGCGACGATGTAGCCAGGAGTGCGCCCGATCATCTGCCACGCCTGTTGGCCCATGGCCAGCACCTCTTGGGTGCGGGAGTTGAGCGCAATGACCGTCGGCTCGTTCAACACGATGCCTCGACCCCGGGAGTACACCAAGGTGTTGGCGGTGCCGAGGTCGATGGCGAGGTCCCTAGCCAGTACCGGCCTCCTCTGTCGGGACCCCCGATTCGTCGTCGGCTCGGCTGGCTGAGCCCGACGATGGGCGCCGCTTCCTTGATTCCAGATGGACCGGGTCGACGCCGGACGGGTCCTCGTCGCCGCCCTCATCGCCGCCGCCCTCATCGCCGCCGCCCGCCTCGCCGCCGCCCGCCTCGCCGCCGCCCTCCACGTCGCCGCCCGCCACGTCGCCGCCATCCACGTCGCCGCCCGCCACGTCGCTGCCCTCCTCGGCGCTGGTTTCGCCGGCAACATCGAGCTCGTCGTCACCCTCGCCGACGTGGTCGTCCTCCTCCGGGCCCGCCAGCTCGTCGTGGTCGCCGGCCGGCGCCATCTCCGATGGCTCCTCCCCACCCGATGACGCCGGACGCTTGAACGACGTGGGCGTGGTGGCGGCCCGGCGGCTGGCGCCCCCCCATGACGGGCCGGACCCCGATGGGCCCGACGGCTGATCGGGGGCCAACGCCCGCAACCCCCGGTGGAACGAGGCCACGTTGGCCTCGACGGACTTGGGTTTGCGGTGCCGCAGGACCACCACGAGGGCTCCGATGACGGCGACGGCGAGCGCCACGATCAGATAGAGGAGGTTGGAGATGACCACCCCGACGATCACGACCTCACCTCCGTGACCGGGTGAGCGTCGAGGCCCCAGTCCTCCCCGTCGGACCAGACCTCGCGCTTCCACACCGGGACCGTTGACTTCAAGGTGTCAATGCACCATCGAGCCGCCAGGAACGCCTCGTTTCGGTGCGGGGCGGAGGCGGCGACCACCACCGTGATGTCCTCGATCGAGAGAACGCCGACGCGATGCCACAAGACGATGCGACCCAGCCCCGGCCACTGCCTGCGGGCGGCGGACGCCAGATCGGCGAGCCGTGCCTCCACCTGCTCGGTGTAGGCCTCGTACTCCAACTGGGAGACGGCCGGACGCCCCTCGGAGTGGTCGCGAACGCTTCCAGAGAAGATCACCGAAGCTCCGCAGTCTCGGCGCCGGACCCAGGCCAGCGCCTCCTCCGGCGCGAGCGGCTCGCTGCTCAGACCTACCCAGTCCTTGCCACCAGCGGAATCGAGCACCCCCTCATGCTAAGGCGCCCGGCGTCCTCATGGTGACGCCTTGGGCTCGCGCCCTGCCCCGCGGGCGCGATGCCAGCCCTCCGATGTGCGGCGATAGTGTCGAGCGACGTGGAAGCGGACGACGCCCCCGAAGACGAGGGGCCTCTTTTGCCATGGATCGCACCTGACGATCGGCTGTGGCGGCATCCTTCGGAGATCGGCACCGCCGCCGGTTGGTCACGCCCCAACCCATCGTCCCCGCCGCCATCGTCGTCCCGCTTCGCCCGGTCGGCCACCACCAGGACCTGGTCCGTAGCCGTCGTCGCCGGCGTGGTCGGAGCCATCATCGCATCCGGCGTCGGCGTGGCCGCGGGCAGCTTCGACAAGCACACCACTGTCGTGCAGTCGGTGACCAGGATGATGACGCCGACGTCGATGGCGGTCTCCTCGTCGGGGACCAACAGTCCCAACTGGCCGGCGGTTGCCGACTCCATCGCCCCATCGATCGTGTCGATCACCACGACCGGGTCGAGTGGCAACCAGACTGGCTCGGGCGTCCTCTACACCTCCGAGGGCGACCGGTCGTACATCCTCACCTCGGCCAACCTGATCGGCGATGGCCGGGTCCAGGTGATCTTCAACGACAGCGAATCTCAGTACGCCCATGTCGTGGGGATCGACCGCAAGGCGGGCCTCGGGCTCGTCTCGGTCTCCGGGGGGTCGCGCATCTTCCCCACGTTCAGCTTCGAGAGCGCGGTGCAGGTGGCCGAACCGGTCCTCGGTGTCGGCGCCCGCAACTCGGGTCTCAGTGGCGCCCCGGTGGCGGCCGGATCGATCAGCTCGCTCGACCAGGCCATAAACGTGGGCGATGCCTCCACCATGGAGGGCCTGATCGGGATCAACACCTCGACCGCCGCCCGGGGCAACGCCGGTGGAGCGCTTGCCGATCCCCAGGGGGCGGTGTTCGGCATCGAGACACTCGTCAATTCGCCGGATGCCGGTTCGAACGGCCAGGCGTTCGTGGTCCCCATGGACACCGCCGAGCATGTGGCCCGCCAGATGCTGGCCGGCCAGCGGGTCACCCACCCGTGGCTCGGCACGGTCAACACTGTGGACCTGTCAACGGCCACCGCCCACCAGATGCAACTTTCCGGCGGCGCCCAGATCACCGAGGTCGCCCCCGGGAGCCCGGCGCAGCAGGCCGGGATGGCCCCCAGCGACGTCATCACGGCGTTCAACGGTCACACGGTGCAATCCACGGGCGGGCTGACCCAGCTGATCGCCGGCTGCGACCCCGGTGACCGAGCGACCGTCTCCTACCTGCACAAGGGGAAGCCGGCCACCACGACCGTCACCCTGGCCGAGACCCCCGGCGACGTGGACCTGCGCTAGCGGCGGCGGCCCTTCGGCGCGGTGAGGCCGATGCGCCGGACCAGGCTCTGGGCCGCCTTGGTCCGGCGGGACCGACCGATCATGATTCCCGCGGCCGAGCAGGCCACGGCCACCACGGCCCCGGCGGCGGCAAGCACCGTCAGGTTCTGGCGCCGCCCCGGGGGCAGATCGTCCCAGTGGGCCCGCTCGTCGGTCGCCACGAGGGCCTCCTCGCTGGTGTGCCGCGGGACCCACCCGGCGGCCAGCAACCGGTCCGGGGCGATCACCCAGGGCCAGCGCATGTACGCCTGCGCCTCGCGTGGAGAGCCGAGGCGCCAGAGGTGCCAGCTCCAGGCGGCCACGGCACGGGCCACCTGGCTGGGAAGTGCCACCCTGGCGACCCCGCCGGCCAGCGCCCGGGCGGTGTCCTCACCCACCCCTCGGTCGGGGGCCACGTTGTAGATGCCGCGCAGCCGATCCTGCCAGGCCAGGACCACCGCCGAGGCCAGATCATCGACGTGGACGAACTGCACGGGCCGGCCGCCGTCGTCCCCGCGGGGAGAGCGGGTGCCGCCCAGAGCCTGATACAGAGGCCGGACGGGGGTCCCGAGGGTCACCGTCGGCCTGAGGACGGCGACGGCGACGGCGGGGTGGGCCTCGGCCCACGCCGCCACCGTCCGTTCCGCCTCTGCCTTGCTGACGGCGAAGGCAAACTCGGGGTTCGGTCGCAGGGCGGCGTCCTCGCTGAGCGGGACGGGATTGTCCGGCCACGCCCCGTAGACCGTCGCGCTGGACAGATGGACGACCGTTTCGACACCCACCTCGGCGGCGATGTCGAGGATCTGACGGAGCGACGCCAGGTTGGTGCTCCAGGCCGCGACCTCGTCGCCTTTGGTGTGGTGCAACGCATCCGGTGTCCGCCACGCCAGGTGGAGCAGCGCCGAAGCGCCCGTCATGGCTCGGCGGAGCGCTTCGGGGTCGCCCTCGAGGTCCGCCAGCACCTGGACGGTGTCGGGGGGCAGCGCCGGCGACGACTCGGTGTCGATGCCCACGAGGGTCTTCGCCTGAGCGTGGACGGCCAGCATGCCGGCCACGCGCTGGCCGAGCGATCCGGCCAGTCCGGTGACGACAACGCTGCTCACCGCCCTACCATGCCTCAATGAGCACGTCGACGGCGAACGGACCAGCCGGGCGCCCAGTGGCGACGGGCGAGGCAGGTTGAAGCCATGAGTGAGATGGGGCCGTTCGGCGCAGGCGGGCCGTTTGAGGATGTCATGCGCAACCTGGCCCGGATGTTGACGACCCAGGGCCCGGTCAACTGGGAGATCGCCGGCCAGCTGGCGACCTGGACGGCGACGGGCGGCGCTCCTGAGGCCAATCCCGAGCCGTCCTCGAGGCTTCGCCTCGAGGAGTTGCTCCGGGTGGCGGAGCTTCATGTCACCGAGGCCACCGGGCTGTCGTCGTCGACCGGAAGGGTGCTGTCGGTGCGGGCCGCAGGACGCAGCGACTGGGCCTTGCGGACCCTCGAGGCCTGGAAGCCACGCTTCGAGCGTCTCGCCGGGGCCATGGCCGACGTCACCCCGTCGGAGCCGGACGGCGCCGGAGCGGAGGCCACCTCCGACCCGATGACCCAGCTGTTCTCGAACCTGCCCCAGATGCTCGGCCCCCTCCTCCTCGGCATGCAGGCCGGGTCGATGGTCGGCCAGCTGTCGACGCGCGCCATGGGCCAGTACGAGCTGCCGATGCCGAGACCGCCGGCCGACGAGCTGCTGATGATCCCGATCACCATGGACGCCTTCGCCGAGGAGTGGAGCCTCGACGCCGACGATGTCCGCCTGTGGGTGTGCCTACGCGAGGTCATCAACCATGCGATCGTTTCCCGCCCCCACGTTCGGACCAGGCTCGACGAGCTGATCGACGCCTACGTCGGGGCCTGGCAACCCGATCCCCATGCTCTCGAAGAGCGCCTGGCTGGGTTCGATCCGACGGACATGGCTGCCCTCCAGTCCACCTTCTCCGATCCCTCCACCCTGCTCGGCGAGATGCAGACCGACGAGCAACGGCGTCTCCAGGTTCCGTTGCGGGCCTTGTTGGTGGCCATCGCCGGGTACGTCGACCACATCATGGATACGGTCGGGCGCCGCCTGATCGGCAGCTACCCCCAGCTCACCGAAGCGCTTCATCGGCGCCGGTTGGAGGAGCACGGTGGCGACAAGATCCTTGGACAGCTGTTCGGAGTGACCCTCGGCGCCGGCGACTACGAGCGGGGTCACGCCTTCGTGGCGGGTGTGGTGGAGCGAGCCGGGGAGGACGGCCTGGCCCGCATCTGGAGAAGTGAGCAGGAGCTGCCGACGCCGGCCGAGCTCGAGGCCCCCGGTCTGTGGTTGGCCCGCATCGACCTGCCCCAGGACTGAGCGAGAAGTCAGGAGAGCCACCAGCCCGCCGGCCCTCAGTCGAGGGCGATGATTCGGTGGCTGAGGATGGCGCCCCCATCGAGGTGCAGCTCGCCCAGGGTGTGGCCGGGCTGGGCCCGCCGTTGGGTGGGTGAGCCCGGGTTGAACAAGCGCTGACCGTCGACTCCCTCGTCATCGACGGGGGCGTGGCTGTGGCCGAACACCACCAGCTGAGCGTGGGGGAATCGCCGCCGGAGGCGCCCCGCCCGCCCGGTGGTCGGCCCACTGTCGTGGATCATGGCGATCCGTACCCCGCCGAGGTCCAGGTGGCGCACGGCTGGCAGGGTTCCGGTCAGGTCGGTGTCGTTGTTGCCGAGGACCGCATACACCGGAGGTCGGGCGCCGCCGGCGGCGGCCGTGTCGGCGATGCGGTCAAGGGTGGGCCCGTCGAGCACGTCGCCGGCGTGGAGCACGGCGTCGCAGCCGGCCAGGACGCTCTCGGCCGGGGCGGGCAACCACTGCGGGGGCCGACGGCTCCCGGTGGCGTGGCGTAGGTGGGTGTCGGCCAGGACGACCACCCGCAGGGCGGCCTTCACGACGGCCCGGGGTGGGGGTACACGCCGGTCGGGTCGGGACCGGTGCCGACCGGTCCGCCGATGGCGGAGGGTGGATGGGCGGCGTCGGTCGGATCCTTGCCGGCGGGGCCCGACATCCCGGCCGCGTCGGGGGACCCGGCCCCGGCTGGCCACCAGCCCGGGAGGGTGCCGGCTCGGGCCTTGTGCCAGCCGATCACGAAGATCAGACCGGCGCCGAGGCTCAACACCGCCACGATCACGAACCCGGACATGAGGGACAGGGTGATGAGGACGGGAGCGAGGGCAGCCAGGACCCAGCCGAGCTGGAACACGGCCTCGGAGCGGGCGAACAGGCGACTGCGGGCTACCTCCGGCGGGTCGCGTTGCACGATGGCGTCGAAGGCCATCTTGGCCACGCTGGCGGCCACCCCGACCGCCACCGCCAGGATGAGGGCGGCGGGCCAGCGGTGTTCCACCCGGAGCCGGGTGACGGCGACGGCGGCGACGCCGATGACGACGGCGGCGGCGGGGACGATGCGCTCCTCGGCGACCCGGTTCCGCACGAACGGGGCGAGCGTGGCTCCCCCGAGGGTGCCGGTGACCGTGGCCACCCCGGCCAGTCCGTACCAGATGAGGGGAGCGCCGTCACGCCGGAAGGCGAAGATGACCAGCAACGTCATCAAGCCGGCCACGGCTCGCATGGCGGTCATGGCCACACCGGCCAGGAGCAGGCCGCCGGGGGGCAGGCTCCGCGAGCCGGTGCGGGCTCGCCGGGCCCGGGCCTGGGCTCCGGGCACCTCGGCGGAGCTGGTGCGGGCCGGGGGGGTGGCGCTCTCCGGCGGCGCCGCTGCCCAGGGGGCGGTCGTCGCCCAGGTCGTCGACCACGGCCACTGAGGGAGACGGTCCCTCC
>JALYVP010000438.1 GCA_030853185.1 Actinomycetota bacterium
AGCTGTCGCAGTTGGGGGTCGTCACCAAGGCCGAGTTCGAGGCGTGGAAGCGGCGGCTGGGCGGAACCCCGGCGACCAAGAAGGCCTCGGGCACCAAGTCGGCCCCGGCCACCAAGAAGGCCTCGGGGACCAAGTCGGCCCCGGCCACCAAGAAGGCCTCGGGCACCAAGTCGGCCCCGGCCACCAAGAAGGCCTCGGGGACCAAGTCGGCGGCCAAGAAGGCGCCGGCCAGGAAGAGTCCGGCCAAGAAGGCGACGGCCAAGAAGGCCTCGACCACCGTCAAGAAGGCTCCCGGCTCCACCAGCTCCACCTGAGCTGATACCGCCCCCGCCCGCCCCCAGCCCGGGCTCCGCGTTCGACCGCGCCCCACCGGCCATGATGGTCGTCACCGTGCCCGATGTCCGGGCCGGGCGCCGATCCCACCGGGAGGACCAGATGGCCACCGTCGGCTTCCTTGCCCATCGCTACCGCCCGGCCGCCGTCGAGTTGGCCGACAAGGCGGCGATGTGGCTGCAGGATCAGGGGCACGCCACCCGCAGGCTTGACGACGATGCTTCCTTCGATCAGCTCGACCTGGCCGTCAGCCTGGGCGGGGACGGCACCATGCTGCGGACCGTCGACCTGGTCAGCCCGTCGGGAGTGCCGGTCATGGGGGTCAACCTCGGGCAACTCGGCTACCTGACGACGGTCGAGCCCGACGGGCTCCTCGACGCCCTGACCCGCTTCCTGGCCGGCGACTACCAGGTCGAGTCGCGCATGACCCTCGACGTCGTCGTCAGCGAGGCCGGAGGCGACACGATCCTGCGGCGCAGCGCGCTCAACGACGTGGTGCTCCAACGCCCCGGCGGGGGCCACACGGTGCGGGTGGAGATGAGCGTGAACGACATGTCGTTCCTGACCTTTGCCGCCGATGCCTTCATCGTCGCCACCCCGACCGGGTCCACCGCCTACAACCTCTCGGCGCGCGGCCCGATCGTCTCCCCCCGTGCCCGGGTCAAGATCGTCACCCCCGTCGCCCCCCACATGCTCTTCGACCGTTCCCTGGTCCTCGACGCCACCGAAGACGTGGCCTTCACGCCCATTGGCTCCGGTCTCTCCGACGTGGTGGTCGACGGCTGCCCGCTGACCGAGCTGCGACCCGGCCGCAAACTGGTGTGCAGGGAGGGAGCGCGCGATGCCCGGATCGTGAGCTGCGGCGGCGACCGGGACTTCCACGGCGTGCTCAAGCACAAGTTCAACCTGGCTGATCGGTGAGGGTCCGCCCACCGGTGCCGGTGTCGCCCGGCGGAGGCGGCCGCCCGTGCTGAGCGAGCTGCACGTCAGCCACCTGGGCGTGATCGACGATGTGACCGTGCTGCTGGGCCCGGGCATGACGGCGTTGACCGGCGAGACGGGCGCCGGCAAGACACTTCTGGTGGAGGCCGTCGAGCTCCTCCTCGGCGGCCGGTCCGACCCGACCCTCGTTCGTCCCGGCGCGGCCGAAGCCGGCGTCGAGGGCCGCTTCGTCGATGGTTCTGGTGAGGACTCTGGCGACGGCGAGCGGGTCCTGCGCCGGGCGGTGCCCGCCCAAGGACGGTCCCGGTCCTACGTCGACGGCCAGATGGTGGCCTCGTCGGCGCTGGGTGAGGTGGCCGGCGCCCTCGTCGACCTGCACGGCCAGAATGCCCACCAATCCCTGCTCTCGGGCCCCGTGCAGCGGGCCGCCCTCGACGCCGCCGCCGGTATCGACGAGACGCTGGTGCGAACCGTCCGCGGCCGGCTGCGCCAGATCGACGCCGACCTCGAGGGGCTCGGTGGTGACGCACGGACCCGGGCCCGGGAGCTCGACCTGCTGGCGTTCCAGCTGGGCGAGCTGGATGCGGCCGGACTCGACGACCCCGACGAGGACGACGGCCTGGCCGCCGAGGAGCTCCGCCTGGGTGACGCCACCGCCCAACGCCAGGCGGCCGAGGGCGGTCTCGTCACCCTCACCGCCGAGGGTGGCGTGCTCGACGGGCTGGCACAGGTGGTCGCTGCCATGGCGGGCAGTCCGGCGCTGGCCGCCCTGCACGACCGCCTCCGTGCCCTCGACGCCGAGCTGGCCGACGCCGCCAGCGACCTGCGGGGCGCCGCCGAGGAGCTGGTCGACGACCCGGAGCGGCTCGAAGAGGTCAGCTCCCGCCGCCACCTGCTGGCGGAGCTGCGCCGCAAGTACGGCGAGACCCTGGTCGCGGTCATCGAGTACCGGGAACAGGCTCGGGCCCGCCACGCCGAGCTCGACGGTTTCGAGTCCCGAGC
>JALYVP010000439.1 GCA_030853185.1 Actinomycetota bacterium
GCCGGGTTGGAGGCCGGCGGCCATCGCGGGGGGCCGCGGCGCTCACCGGGCACCGACGCGCATGGCGGCGTCGGTGTCGACGAGGGCGGCCTCGCCTGCGCCGAGGGCGTGTTCGACGACGAACGAGCGCGAGCCCACCTTCCACAGCGCCACCCCCCGGGGCAGGGCGGGGAGGAGGGCGGCCTCGGTGGAGCTGAGGCCGAGGGCATCGGCGACGGCGTCCACCTCGGACGGGGGCTGGGCGAACACGACCCGGGTCTCGGCGTCGGCGAGCAGGCCCTGGGCCAGCTGCTGGGTCTCCGAACCGTCGGCTCCCGCGGCCCGCAGGTCCGACAGCCGGTGGACGACGGCGATGTTGGCCACCCCCAGGGCGCGGGACAGCTTGAACCCGGACTGCAGCCACCGGGCGGTGGCCAGGTTGCGCAGGATGGCCCACGCCTCGTCCACCACGACCAGGCGCTTGACGTCGGGCCTGGCGGCCAGGGCGGCCTGCAACCAGGCGGTGGCGCAGGTCATCAGGATCCCGAGCGCCGGGGACCCGTAGAGGGCAGACAGGTCGAGAACGACCAGCGGGCCGCTCAGGTCGATCCCCGGCGACGTGGGCCCATCGAACATCCCGGCCAGGTCCCCTTCGACCAGCCGGCGCAACTCCAGGGCCACGTCGCGCCCGTCGGCGGCCAGGCCGGCGACGTCGGTGCCCACCTCGGCGGCGGATACCGCGCTGGGGTCGAGCAGGGCGGCGACGACATCGGGGAGGCAGGGGCGGTCCCGGCGCCCGGCGAGGGCCTGGAGGGCCAGATGGGCGGCCGTGCGGGCCCCCGGGGTCAGGTCGTGACCGAGCGAGGAGGCGACGATGGAGCACAGCAGCTCCGCCGTCTTGGGGGCTGCCAGGCCGCCGATGGCATCGAGGGGATTGAGCCGGAGTGGGCCGCCGGGGGCGATGCGCAACGCGACGGCGCCGGCGGCGGCGGCCAAGGGGCCGTACTCCCCTTTGGGGTCCACCACCCACGCCTGGCGGCCGAACGCCTCGGCTCGGCGCAGGTAGGTCTTGACGAACGTCGACTTGCCCCGCCCGATCTGACCGACGACGACCATGTTGGGGCCGGTCAGGGCGCCCTGGCGGTACAGCTCCCACGGGTCGAAGCAGAACGAGCCCCCGAAGAGGTCCCGGCCGATGTAGGGGCCGCACGTCCCGAGCCCGCCCTCGGCCACGAACGGGTAGGCGGCCTGCAGGTGGGCCGTCGATGCCCGGTGCGAGAGCGGGGCGCTCATGACCGCAGGCCTCGGGCCAGGGGGAGGGTCCAGGTGAAGGCCTCGGCCTGGCGGCCCCACAGGCGGGCCAGCTCGAGGTGGGCGGCCTGGGCGGCGTGCTCGACCTCGGCGCAGGCGGTATCGAGAGCCGGGCGGTCGTCCCCGCTCACCGTCACATACCCCGAGAAGCGGTACTCGGCGTGACCGTCGGCCAGCTCCGCCTCCCGGCGGGCCACCCCCTCGGCCTGGCGCTGGCGGCGGGCGGTGGCGAGGAACCCGGCCCGGCGGCGCAGCTCGTCGTCGGCCATCGATGCGGTGCGGGCCGATTCGACCTGGCGGGTGGCCCGGGCGGAGGGAACGGGGCCCATGGTGAGCGCCACGGTCCGACGCCCGCCGGCGAGCAGCAACGGGACCAGGAAGTCCGGGCCCGTCTCCACGCGCGGCCACTCGGCGATCCAGTAGGTGGCGTGCCAACCGCCGTCGACGCGCAACGCCGACCACGCCTCGTCGGTGGCCAGCGGCCACACCCCCCGCCGGCCTTCGGGGCCAGGATCGAAGCGACACCGGATGGCCGCGCCGAGAGCGCCGAGATCGAGGGGCGAGCCGGCGAGGAGGTCGGCGTTGGCCAGCTGGCCCTGCACCAGGCGGACCTCGCGGCGCAGCACGGTCGCCGGATCGCCGTCGCCCCGCCGAGGCCGGACGGCAACGACGACGAGCGTCCGGTGATGGAGCGCCGATGGACCGGCGGCCGCCACCACCTCGGCGTAGTCCGCCCGGGCCCCGGCCCCGCCGCCGGGGGGAATGCCCAGGAGGCGCGGGTCGGCGGGGGCGACCGTCTGGAGCCACTGGACCCGGGTCACGGGGCTGGCCGGTCGGGCCAGGCCGGCCAGCAGCGCCCCCCATGAGCCCAGTCGCCGGCGCTGGTCTTCGGGATCAAGGAGGGTGAATGACCTCGCCCCCACGGCCAGGGCCGCCACCCAGGTACCCGCTCGCCGGTCTCGGACCATGCCCATCGGCGGGTCGCCG
>JALYVP010000135.1 GCA_030853185.1 Actinomycetota bacterium
CACCAACCCCACCACAACCCAAACAGCCAAACCACAACGCAACCGCTTCAACATACGCCCCTCACAAGTTCTCCAACCCGAGCCGGCCCAGGCTCGCATGATCACCCGATAGTAGACGACTCGTCCAGGGCATCGTGGTTGCCTGGCCTGAAGGGCACCGAAGCCCCGAGCTTCCCGGGTACCGCTAGCTACGTCAGCTGGCGGCGGTCGTCGTGGTTGTCGAAGCTTGACCACCCGGCGACACCTTGGTGGCGGTAACCGAGGTGCCGTTGACGGCTCCCTTCACTCGGACCGAGGAGCCCACCATGAACTGCTGCTGGGTGGCGGGTTGCTTGTTCGTGCCGAACTTGGTCTGCGGCGTGATCATGACCGTGAACTGCTTGCCACTCGTGCTGGTCACCTGCCAGGTCTGGCCGTTCTCGGCGCTGATCTGGCCATTGATCGCCTTGGCGGCGTGGGCCTGCTTTGGCAGTGTGGTCGGCGCCGCTGTTGTCGAAGGTGCCGTGCTCGTCGTCGAGGAACCGCAGGCGGAGGCCACGACGGCTGCGGTGACCATTGTGGCCAGGGCTGAGGCCCCAAAGGACCGTCGGTGTTGCGACATGGGCCGAGGGTAGACGCCGTGGGGATCAGGTAGAGCGCGTGCCACGATGCCTGTCGAGGCTGACGGCATGTGCGGTCGTCAGCTGGCCGGCACGTAGTGCTTGGGGTCCTGGCGTTCATCCACCGGGGGCAAGAAGATCGTCGGCGTCTCCACCAGCAGCTCGCTCATCGGGATCTGACCTCGAGCCCGGCGCCAGCCTGCCCTCGCCCGCGGGTGGTAGCGCAGCGGTGGGGGCACGAACCTCCACACCAGGCTGGTCGCCCGGCCTGCGGTGTCGAACAGGAGCTGGTCGGTAGCGGTCCACCGGTAACCCATGCGCTCTCTGACCGGCTGGGGGTACAGGCCGACCGTGACCCAGACGGCGCTGCGGGTCACCGGGATGCGCACAAGGGCCCACAGGGGGTCGGGCAGGAGGCCGAGCATCGGGGGCTTTTCGATGTGGGCGATGTCAAGGACGTCCCGGGCCGCTTTGGTGTCCTCCAGGACGTCGGTGCACATGTGGTCCCAGTACTCGCAGAAGCTGGCCCAGTCCGTTGGGGCAGCCCGGGCGCTGACACCGTAGAGGCGGTACCACTGCAGGGCCTCGGCGTAGAGGATCTCCTTCTCGCCGTCGCTCAGGGGGCTGGCGAAGTGATCAGTGAGCAGCACGGAGACCATGAGGAACGTGGCGTGGGCCCAGAACCACGTGCCGGGGTCAAGGGCGTGGTAGCGCCGGCCCTGGGCGTCGATGCCCCCAATGCGGCGGTGATAGCCCCGTACGGCCTTGGCCGTCTCCTCGGCTCGAGGGCCGTCGTAGACCACCCCGAGGATCGGGTAAACGGAGCGGAACAGCCGCTCCCATCGCTCGTCGAAGAAGCCCGAGTGCTCCTCCACGCCGGCGGCCAGACCGGGGTGCATGTTCTGCATCGAGCCGGCCCACAGGGCCAGGAGGAAGGTCCGCGTGTCGCCGAAGTACCGCCAGGTCAGCGAGTCGGGACCGAGGGGATGAGGTGAGGACATCTGTCATCAGTCTAAGGTTGAGGACATGCGTCGTCAACACCTTGTGCGATGCTGGCGTCATGGGCTGGGCCGGGACCACCCTCGATGCCCGGCGCGACGAACGCCGCAGGCTGCTCCTCGAGGTCGGACTCGACCTGCTCGGGGGCGAGGGGTCGGGGGCGGTGACGGTCCGCTCCGTCTGCCGCCACGCCAAGCTCACCGACCGCTACTTCTACGAGAACTTCGCCGACCGTGACGAGCTGATGCTGACCGTGTTCGACCAGGTCGCCGCCGAGGCTCGCGACGCCCTGGTCGCGGCCACCGCCGAAGTCGCCACCGCCCCGGTCGGCGTCCCCGCTCCCGCGGACCGCTTGGCCCGAAGGGCGGTGGAACGGTTCCTGGCCGTGTTGGTCGATGATCCCCGCAAGGGCCGGGTGCTGCTGCTCGAGCCCCTCACCGATGCCACCCTGAGCCGGCGGGCAGTGGAGGTTCTTCCCCTCTTCGCAGCACTGGTGCGCTCCCAGTTGGGAGTGACGACGACGGCCCTGGATGCGGAGATGACCGCAACGGCGCTCATCGGGGCCCTGGCCAACCTGTTCGGCCGGTGGTTGGAGGGGGACCTGAAGGCCAGCCGCCAGGAGGTGACCGACTTCGGGGTCCACCTGCTCACCAACCTGGCGATGCCACCCCGGGGCTGACCACCGTCCCCGTCACGCCCGGCTCAGAAGGAGGCGACCACGTGATCCAGGGCCGGCGGCAGGTGGTTGGTGGTGCACGTGACCGTGAGGTGACCGGGTGACAGGCTGGCGGCGCCGATGCAGGGCACCAGGTTGGTGAGCGGGATGGTGATCGAGATCGCCGGCAGGGGGGCAACCTGGATGTCGATGCGATCGTTGACCACGGCCAGATGGGCCGGGGCCTGGACGCCGGCCAGGCCGACGGTGCCGGCGCCGATGGTGATCGGGAGCCCGATCTGGTGGTCGAGGGACGCCTGGGAGACCTGGGCGGTGATGTCGGCCTCCCGGATGGACTCGAGCTGGACCTTGCCCTGCAGCAGCTGACTCCGGGCCACCCGGACGTCGTGGACGACCACGTCGACCGTGTCGAGGGCCACGGGACCAGCCTCCACGCCGGTCACATGGGCAGTCAACGAGGGGACCTGGCCCGAGGCGGCCAGGTGGCCGACGAACGGGAACGACGAGATGTTCACCTCGGCGTGCGATCCCGGCACCTGGTCGTCGATCTGGGTGGCGATGGCGCTCTCCACATGGTGGCGGACGACCACGTCGGCGATGCTGGCAGCCACCACGACCACGGCCAGGATGAGGACCGCGACGATCAGTTTGCGCACGGACCGCTCACGCCCCGGGTCATCGGGCCGGAGGTGAGGACGTCGTTCAGGTTGCCGGAGCGAAATCCTTCGAGGTCGAGGGTCACGTACCGGTACCCGGCGTCCTTGACCGCCTTGACCACCGCCGCCCGGGCCTCCAGGGCCGCCGCCAGGTCGACGGGATCGACCTCGATGCGGGCCAAGTCCCCGTAGTGGCGGACCCGGACCTGGGCGAAGCCGAGGGCCCGCAGGCTGCTCTCGGCGGCAGCCACCCGGCTGAGCGTGCCCAGCGTGACGGGCGTGCCGTAGGGCAGCCGGGAGGCCAGGCAGGCGGCGGCCGGCTTGTCCCACACCTCCAGGCCGAGGAGGCGGGCCGCGCCGCGGACGTGGGCCTTGGTGAAGCCGGCGTCGACCAGGGGGAACACCGCCCCGGCTTCGGCCGCGGCTCGTTGACCGGGGCGGTGGTCGCCGAGGTCGTCGACGTTGACGCCGAGGGCGACGGTGGCATCCTCGGCCGCGGCCAGGGGCGCCAGGCCGTCCATCAGCGCCGACTTGCAATGAAAGCACCGGTCGGCCCCGTTGGCCACGTACTCGGGGCGACTGGCCTCGTCGGTCTCCACGCCCACCCACCGGATGCCTCGGTCGGCCGCCCAGGTCCGAGCCGATTCCAGCTCGCTGGGGGCCAGAGAGGCGGAGACTGCGGTGGCGGCCACCACCCGTTCGGGCCCGAGAAGGTCGTGGGCGACGAAGGTCAGCAGCGCCGAGTCGACGCCGCCGCTGAACGCCACCACCAGCCGGTCGAGCTCACGGAGTCGTTGGCGCAGGGCGTCGAGCGAGCCCGGCGCTCTCACGGAGCGGGCGAACGGGCGCCGACGAGGCTCAGCACCTCGGTGATGTCGTCGACGATCCCGGCGTAGAACGGCCCGAACTCGGCGTACTTGGTGGACGCCTCGTCGAAGCGCATGGTGTAGACGGTTTCCTTCAGGTCGTCGGGGTGCTCGCCGAAGAGGGTGACGCCCCACTCGTAGTCGTCGAGACCCGTCGAACCGGTGATGACCTGGAGGATCCGCCCGGCGAAGCGGCGGCCGGACTTGCCGTGGTCCATCATCAGCGCCTTGCGGGCGTCGTAGTCCAGGCCGTACCAGTTGTCGGATTCGCCCCGCCGCTTGGACATGGGGTAGAAGCACACGGCCCGCTTGCCGACCGGGGGCAGCCGGGGGTGGAGGCGGATGTCGCGCTGCTCTTCGGGCATCTCCTGGGCGTACTCGGAAACCTCAGTGAGCGACAGGTAGGAGTCGACGACGTCGAGCCCGGCCCGCTGCAGGTCCGCCTGCAGGTGGCGCAGGCGAACCCAGTCCTCCCCCAGGGCCATGATCCCCAGGTCGGCCTTGTGACCGAACACCGAGAAGACGACGATCTGCTGACCGTCGCCATTCCCCGCCTTGACGGCAGTCTCGATGGCATCGGGATCGACACCACCGGTCAGCTTGCAGAACAGGTGGACGACTCCCCATCCGACCGACGGGCTCAGGGTCTCGGGCATACACCCACTGTAGGAGCCCCGGTTCAGCACGGCGGCCCGGCCCCCCAAGGGACCGGGCCACCGCCAATCGACAAGACAAGGACAGGTTAGAAGTCGTCCATGCCCGCACTGGGCATGCCGTCCCCGCCATCCGCTTCGGGCTTGTCCACGATGACGGCCTCGGTGGTGAGGAACAGCGCCGCGATCGACGCCGCGTTCTGCAGGGCCGAGCGGGTCACCTTCGCCGCGTCGATGACGCCGGCCTTGAACAGGTCCTCGTACTCACCTGTGGCCGCGTTGAGGCCCTCGGCCGACGACTTCAGGTTGCGCACCTTCTCGACGATGACCCCACCCTCGAGGCCGGCGTTGACGGCGATCTGCTTGAGGGGCTCCTCGATGGCCCGGGCCACGATGCGGGCCCCGGTCGCCTCGTCGCCTTCGAGCTTCTCGGCGGCTTCGAGCACCGCCGGGCGGGCCCGGAGCAGGGCCACCCCACCGCCGGGGACGACGCCTTCCTCGACGGCGGCCTTGGTGGTGGACACGGCATCCTCGATGCGGTGCTTCTTCTCCTTGAGCTCCACCTCGGTGGCGGCGCCGACCTTGATGACGGCAACGCCGCCGGACAGCTTGGCCAGGCGCTCCTGGAGCTTCTCCTGGTCGTAGTCCGAGTCGGTGTTCTCGATCTCGGCCTTGATCTGGTTGATCCGGCCCTTGATGTCGTCGTCGGTGCCGCCGCCTTCGACGACGGTGGTCTCGTCCTTGGTGACCACGACCTTGCGGGCCCGGCCCAACAGGTCGAGGGTCGTGTTCTCCAGCTTGAGGCCGACCTCTTCGGTGATGACCTGGCCGCCGGTGAGGATGGCCATGTCCTGGAGCATGGCCTTGCGGCGCTCGCCGAACCCGGGGGCCTTGACCGCCACGGACTTGAACGTGCCGCGGATCTTGTTGACCACCAGGGTGGCCAGGGCCTCGCCCTCGAGGTCCTCGCAGATGATCACGAGGGGCTTGGAGGACTGCATGACCTTCTCGAGCAACGGGAGCAGGTCGCGCACGGCGGTGATCTTCGAACCGACGAAGAGGATGTAGGGGTCGTCGAGCGACGCCTCCATCCGCTCGGTGTCGGTCGAGAAGTAGGGGGAGATGTAGCCCTTGTCGAAGCGCATCCCCTCGACCAGCTCGAGGTCCATGCCGAAGGTCTGGGACTCCTCGACGGTGATGACCCCGTCCTTGCCGACCTTGTCGATGGCCTCGGAGATGAGACCGCCGATCTCGGTGTCGGCGGCCGAGATGGAAGCGACCTGGGCGATCTGCTCCTTGGTCTCGGTCTCCTTGGAGATCTCCCGCAGGGCGCCGACGGCGGCCTCGACCGCGGCCTCGATGCCCCGCTTGAGCGACATCGGGTTGGCGCCGGCGGCCACGTTGCGCAGGCCCTCACGGACCATGGCCCAGGCCAGCACGGTGGCCGTGGTGGTGCCGTCACCGGCGACATCGTCGGTCTTCTTGGCTACTTCCTTGACCAGTTCGGCGCCGATGTTCTCGTAGGGATCCTCGAGCTCGATCTCCTTGGCGATCGAGACACCGTCGTTGGTGATGGTGGGTGCTCCCCACTTCTTGTCGAGCACCACGTTCCGGCCCTTGGGGCCGAGGGTGACGCGCACGGCGTCGGCCAGCTGGTTCATTCCCCGCTCGAGGGAGCGGCGGGCGTTCTCGTCGAACGCGATCATCTTGGGCATCGGTGGATCGTCCCTCCATTGGGTGACCTTGGTGTTGAGGGTGACCGGCCTCCGAGGTGACACCCCGGAGTTAGCACTCTCATCAGTCGAGTGCTAACAGTTAACCGCCTCCCGGCGGCTAACGCAACTAGGTGTCCGGCGACGGGTGGCGCCGGCCGGTGATCAGCCGCCGGCGACGGCCGGCACGATCGACACCGTGGTGCCCTCGGCCACGGCCGCGTCGGTGCCGCCGAGGAAACGGATGTCCTCGTCGTTGACGAACACGTTGACGAAGCGCCGCAACTTGCCGCTTTCATCGAAGAGGCGATCGCTGAACCCGGGGTGGGCGACCTCCAGGGCGGCCAGCACCTCGGCCACGGTCGACCCGTCGACGCCGACGGAGCTCTCCCCGCCGGACAGGGAGCGGAGCTGGGTGGGGACCCGGACGGTGACGGACATGCTCAGCGGACCTCTTCTGTGTCAGTGCCGACTTCTGTGTCAGTGCCGACTTCTGTGTCAGTGCCGATCTCGATGTCGACGGCAGCCTCGAAGGCGGCCAGGGTGGGGGCGATGGTGACGGTCGGGGCGCAGTGCTCGGCGACGGCTTCGACGGTCTTGAGGCCGGTGCCGGTCACGTAGGCCACGACCCGCTCGCCGGGGCGGACGACCCCCGATCGGGCCAGTTTGGCGAGGGAGGCGATGGTGACCCCGCCGGCGGTCTCGGCGAAGATCCCCTCGGTGCGGGCCAGCAGGCGGATGCCGGCGACGATCTCGTCGTCGGTGACCGACGCAAACTCCCCGCCCGAGCGCCGCACGGCATCGAGGGCGTAGGGCCCGTCGGCCGGGTTGCCGATGGCCAGGGACTTGGCGATGGTGTCGGGCCGGACCGGGGTGACGAAGTCGCGGCCCTCGGCGAAGGCGGTGGCGACGGGGGAGCAGCCGGAGGCCTGGGCGCCGGAGATGCGCACCGCCGGCTCGGTGTCGAGCAGGCCGACGCGGTGCAGCTCGGAGAAACCCTTGGCGATCTTGGTCAGCTGGCTGCCGGAGGCCACGGGCACGACCACGTGGTCGGGGACCTGCCAGCCCAGCTGCTCGGCCACCTCGAAGGCCAGGGTCTTGGACCCCTCGGCGTAGTACGTCCTGACGTTGACGTTGACGAACGCCCAGCTCGGATGGCTGTCGGCCAGCTCGGCGCACATCCGGTTGATCTCGTCGTAGGTGCCGTCGAGGGCGACCACGGTCCCGCCGAAGATGGCCGTGTTGACGATCTTGCCCGGCTCCAGGTCGGCGGGGATGCACACCACCGAGCGCAGGCCGGCGTGGGCGGCGTGGGCGGCCACCGAGTTGGCCAGGTTGCCCGTCGACGCGCACGCCGCCACCTTGAACCCGAGCTCCTGGGCCTTGGTCAGGGCCACGGACACGACCCGGTCCTTGAACGACCCCGTGGGGTTGAGGGTGTCGTTCTTGATCCACAGCTCGCCCAGGCCCAGTTCGGCGGCCAGGCGGTCGGCGCGCACCAGGGGGGTGAACCCCGCCCCCAGGTCGATGGCCCCCTCGGGCGATGCGGGCAGCAGGTCGGCGTAGCGCCAGATGGACAACGGTCCGGCGGCGATGCTCTGCGGCGAGATGTGCCCGGCGATGGCGTCGTAGTCGTAGACGACCTCGAGGGGACCGAAGCAGTACTCGCAGACGTGCAGGGCCTCGGCCGGGTAGGGACGCGCGCATTCACGACAGCGGAGCCCTTGGACGAACGACATGTCTTCCTCCTCATCGAAGCGGGCATTGGCACCTGGTCGGAGACTCGCGTCTCTCGGCTGGTTGTCGCGGCGTCGACGGGCCCGTCCCTCGACCGCTCTTGATGACGGCACCCATGTTCCCACGATCGCTCCGCGGCCGTCAATCCAAGCCCGCGGAGGCGTCCCGGCATGCGGCTACCGGGCCGGCTCGTGGCAGGATGCAGGCGCCATGGCCGGATCGTTCGACACCCGGGACTTTCCCCCCGCCCGGGTCCTCGAGGCCAAAGGGGGCCAGAGGGTGTCGGTGTGCGTCCCGGCGCGCGATGAGGCGGACACGATCGCCGAGGTGGTCGGGGTGCTCATCGGCGACCTGCTGGGACCGGGGGTGATCGACGAGGTGGTCGTCATCGACGACTCGTCCACCGACGCCACCGCGGTCCGGGCGGAGGCAGCCGGGGCGGTGGTGTGGGACAGCTCGGCGGTCCTCCCCGGCTACCCGGCCGGCCCGGGCAAGGGCGAGGCCATGTGGCGGGCGGTGCACGTCACCGACGGCGACATCGTGGCCTTCTGCGATGCGGACGTTCGCCACTTCGACGCCTCGTTCGTCCTCGGTCTGATCGGTCCGCTGCTGGAGAGGGCCGACCTGGGGTTCGTCAAGGCCCACTACCGCCGGCCGTTGAAGGGGCGCCCGGGTGAGGGCGGCCGGGTGACCGAGCTGATGGCCCGACCCCTGATCGCGACACTGTTCCCCCAACTGAGCGCCATCGTCCAACCTCTCGCCGGTGAGGTGGCCGCCCGCCGGGAGGTGCTCGAGGCGGTGCCGTTCGCCGGCGGCTACGCCGTCGACCTGGGGCTGCTGATCGACGTGTCGGCCCGCTGGGGGCCAGAGGTCATCGCCCAGTGCGACCTGGGCCAGCGGGTGCATCGCAACCGGCCGCTGACCGAGCTCGGCCCCCAGGCCCTCGCCATCCTCCAGGTCGGCCTGGACCGGGCCGGGGTGGACCCCCGAAGCGTCGGCGGGTGGACCACCGTCCTCGACCGCCCCGGCGCAACGGAGACCGCCGTGGCCCTGGCCACCCTGCCACCGTT
>JALYVP010000440.1 GCA_030853185.1 Actinomycetota bacterium
TGGACGGCGTCGCCGCGTCGGTTGGGCGCGGTCGCCACGGTGGTGGTTGTTGCGGCCTTGGTCACCGCCGCAACGCTGACCGCGACCCGGGAGCCGGCCGCGGCCCTGCGGTTGTTGCAGGGTGATGCGTGGCTGGCCAACCGGTTGACGGGGACCGTGACCCATGTGCAGGGCTACGCCAAGCGAACCGACGCTCCAGCGAGAATCGCGTCGCCGGACGATACGTTCACGATCGTGCAGCGCCCCGGTGGGGCCTACATCCTCGACACCAAGACCGGGGTGTTGACCCGGGTGGAGGGGTCCACCCTCGGGGTGGCGACGTCACGCCAGATGCCCGGCCGGCCGTCGGGGCTACGGGTGAGCACGGGAGGATCGGCGACCTGGGTGATCGACACGTCCTCCGGGGTGGTCCAGCAGGTGGACGCCTCGACCCTGGAGGCGACCAGGCCCCAGGTCGCCCTCGGCGCCCCGGTGGGCTCCACGGCGACGGATGGTTCGGGGACGTTGTGGGCAGCCCTGCCAGATCAAGCATCGGTCGCCCAGGTCGACCCGTTGACGGACAGCGTCGCCCGCCACCGCGTCGGGCAGGCCGGTGATCAGTTGCAACTGGTGGTGACCGCAGACGGCACGTGGGCGGTCGATCCTCAGGCGGGCACGGTGGTGTCGCTTCGCGACCCCAACCCGGTCCCCGCCCCGATCCCCCAAACCGGACTGGGCGCACCCGCCCCGGTGGTGGCGTCATCGAAGCGGGTCCCGCCGTGGTGGTGGTGAGCGGCCAGACGGTGACCGAGGTCGACACCGCAACCGGGGCGGTCTCCTCGGTGAGCGATCCGCGGTATGCGGCAGTGACCCAAGCGGTGCTCGCCAACAGTCAGGTCTATCTCCTCGACGGCGGCTCCCATCGGCTCGATGTGTTGGCGCTCGACCCGCTCGCCGCCCTCGGGCTGCTGGCGGTCCTCGCCGGCTCCGACCAGTTGGTCACCCATGACAACCTGGTCTTCGTCAACAACGACGGCTCCCCCGCTGCCGCTGTGGTCGACGAGTCCGGCAAGGTCACGCCCATCACCAAGTACCAGGTGGCGCCGGCCGCGGGTCCCAGCACCGCCCCGTCTGCCCTGACCCAGTCGGTGCCGGCCGGGTCGCCGTCGGGAGCTCCAACGCCCGCCCCGGTGCCGGTCAGCTCCGCCTACCCACCGTCGGCGGGGCCGGTGACCCCGCCACCCGCTCCACAAGTGACCACGCCGCCGGTCACGGCCCCGTCGACGACCGTGCCCTCCCCGCCGGGTGCGCCCACCATCTCGGCGGTGACCGCTGGCACCGGCACCGTGAGCGTGGCCTGGAGGCCGGGTCCGGGTCTGAGCCCGTCCGGCTATGTCGTGCTCGTCGGCCCCCAGGCCGGCGGGAACACCACCTCCACGTCAGAACCGGCGGCCGCCACCACCGCGGTGATCGGCAACCTGGCCCGGGGGTTGGCCTACTGCGCCCAGATCCAGGCCGTCGGGGCGGGCGCCAACCAGAACAGCCAGCTGTCGAACAAGGTCTGCGCCACCACCATCCCGTCCGCACCGGGCGTGCCGACCAACCTCAGCTTCATGCCCGACAGCCAGGGCGTGGACATGACCTTTGGCGCCGCCCCCAATGGGACCACCTACACCGTCTCTCTCGGCGGGACGGTGGCCCAAAGCCACGTGGCCGCCGGCACCTACCACCTTGCCCTCCCCGTCCAGCACTCGCCGGCAGGCGGCATCGTCAACAGCAGCGTGAAAGTGCAGGCTGACGCCAACGCCGGCGGCGCGGGTGGAGCCGCCACGCGCGCGGTCTGGGCCTATCAAGCTGTCCCAGTGATCGACTGCGCCGGGTCCAACGGCGACGCGTACGAGACCGCCGCCGTGGACACGTGCGCCACGAACAGAGAGACCGTGGCCTCCCCGGGCTACCTCGGCGCCAACAATCTGCCTTCGCTACCCACCAACGAAGTCAACTGCACGTACGGGAGTCTGCCGGGATACTTCACAAAGTCGGCGTACGTCGTCAAGGGTTCCGGTGGGGGATCGACGGCGTGCCCGCCGGCTCCTTCCGGCTATGCCGCCGGCATTGCTGTGGGGAACGGCTGGACACAGCCCGGCGGGACCCCCACCGTGCGAGTCGATGAGTGGGAGGTGACCGAGCCCGGCGGGTGGATCGCCCACCCCGTCGTCGGTCCCGGCCAGACACCCGAGCAGGTTGCCGGGGTCGCCACTCTCACCAACAAACACATCATCTACCCCTACTACTAG
>JALYVP010000136.1 GCA_030853185.1 Actinomycetota bacterium
GTCCCGGGGTGGGATCTTGGCCATGTCGTCATCGGTGATCATCCAGGCCCGGGCCACGGCGTCCACTTCCGCCCCGAGGCCGATGTCGGCGACGTCGAGGGCGCCGATCGCCTCGGAGCCGGCGCCGAGCACCAGACCAGGCTTGAGGGCGGCGAAGGTCACCGTGGCCGTAGCCTTGACGAAACCAGCGTCATCACCACCCACGACCTCCCCGGTGAGCCCGGAGATACCCGAAGGGATATCGACGGCGAGGACCATGGCGCCGCCGGGAGCGGGAGGCCGGTAAGGCCGGGACAGGCCGGTACCGAAGGCCGCGTCGATGATCAGATCACTGGGGGCGACAGTGGTCCCGGCCACCTCGGCGGCGTCGATAACGCTGACCGCCGCCCCTCGGGCCGCCAGTCGGCGAGCCACGTCCCGGCCGTCGGCCCCGTTGTTGCCGGGCCCGGCGACCACGACCACCCGCGCTCCGTAGACCAGGCGGCGCGGCGACGCCCGCAGCATGGCGACCGCCCTGGCGGCCACCGCCGCGCCGGCCCGGGCCACGAGGACGTCGACCGGTTCGGAGGCGGAGCGATCGACGCCGGCCATCTCCTCGGGGGTGACGACCGGGATCACCGCTGCGTCCGCCACCGTTCGGCCAGGACGTAGACAGGCTCGGTCAGCAGGTCGACGATCGGGACCTGGGCCAGGACGTCGTCGTCGACGGTCGGTTCGGTCTCGGTGATGGCGTCGGCCAGGGCCGAGTAGCGCCCCCGATACCCGGTCAGCACCGCCCGGGCGTCGGCGGTGGGGAGGTGGTCGGCGAAGCGCACGTGGAGCAGGGTCATCCCGACGACGGTGTTGGCTTCGGCCTCGGGGACGATGACCACGGTCCGCCCATCGCGGCGGCCCCGGGCCACAGTGACTTCGCGCTCGTCGGCGGCCCGGTGCTTGGTCCCCCGCAGGCGGGGGTCGCGGCGGGTCCGGGATCCGATGCTGAGCGCCACCCCGCCCTGATCGACGACCTCGATGATGGGAACCATGGCGGTGGCGCTCTCCCGGATCCGGTAGCGGGTGTAGCCGGTGACCTCCTCGACGGCCCGGTCCAGCACGCCGAGGGTCCGCAGGGCCCGGTAGCCGAGCCGGTCAGGGCTGGCCCCGGCCGAGAGGGTGTGCTTGACCAGGGGCAGGCCCAGGAGCTCGTCCTCGCTGCGGGAGATGCCGACCGTGACCGTCTTGGCCTGGTGCTTGATGGCGTCGACCGGGCGGGTGAGCTCGTCGATCCCGGCGGTCAGGGCCACGAGGAGGTCGCTGACCACCGCGCCGGGGGTGCCGACCTTGCCGGACTCCAGCTCGTAGGTCTCGATGGGCACCAGACCGGATGCGTAGCGCAGCAGGGAGACCAGAGCCACGGCGGTGGAGGCCTCGAGGGTGCCGTTGTAGGCACCGGAGCGGAGACCTTCGACGAAGGGTTGCGCGGCCCGGCCGACCTGGGGGGCCAGGGCCTCGAGGACACCGGCGGCGTAGGTCAGCTCGCCACCGGTGACCGCCTCGATGGCGGCCCGCGCGGCTCGCAGGGGCCGGGCCTGGGCGTCGATGGCCAGAGCCGCCTCGTAGCCGAACAGATGACCGACCATGGCCGACAGCACGAACCCGAGGTCAGGGTCGACGTCGTCGACGGAGATCACCGCCAGGGCGGCGGTGAATCGCTCGGCCTGGCTGCGGCGGGCGATGACCACCGGGGCGGCCTTGTGGGCCCGGTAGATGGCGACCTCTTTGGCCACGTCGGCCGCGTTGGGGCCCGACAGTGACGCCGCGCACACGATGATCAGGGGCTCGGAGGACAGGTCGATGTGCTTCTTGTCCTCGATCACGTCGGCGGCGATCGCCTTGTAGCACAGCTCCGACAGCTTGATCCGCAGCTCCGCCGCCGCCACCCGATCGGGCCCGCTGCCGACGAGCGCCCAGTACCGCCGGGAGGGGGCAAGGGAGGCGGCCACCTTGGCCACCACCACCCGCTCCTCGAGGACATGCTCCATGGCGCCGGGCATCTCCCGGAGGGCGGCGAGGATGGACCCGGCCGTGGCCGCGCGCTCCCCGCTGGCCTTCCCGTCCCGACCGGCCGGGACTGTCGCACCGAGAGCGGCGGCCAGCAGCCAGCCGGCGGCCACCTGGGCGTAGAACGCCTTGGTGGATGCCACGCTCATCTCCACGTCGCGTCCGTCGGAGGTGTAGAGCACACCGTGGGACTTGGCGACCAGGTCGCTGTTGCGCCGGTTGACGACGCCCACAACGTGGGCGCCGCGGTTGCGGACCAGGTCGACGGTGCGGTTGGTGTCGGTCGTCGTCCCCGACTGGCTGATGGCGACGACGAGGGTGTCGGCCATGTCGTCGCGCAGGCCGAAGCCGGACAGCTCGGTGGCCGGGAGGGCCCGGACGGCCACGGCGGGCACGCATCGGGAGAAGGCGGCCGCCGTGGCCTGCCCGGCGACCGCCGCGGTGCCCTGGCCGATGACCAGGACCTCGGTGATGCGGCCGGAGGACCAGGCGTCGAGCAGGGCGGCGGGCAGGGTGTCGGCGCCCAGCCGGGCGGACAGGGTCCCGTCGGCCCCCTCCACGATCCGACCCCGAAGGGTCTTGCGGAACGACCGGGGCGCCTCGAAGATCTCCTTGAGGAGGAAGTGGGGGAATCCGGTCCTGTCGATGTCCCTCGTCGTCACCTCGGCGACGCTGACATCGCCTTCGCCGAGCGGGATCCGGGCCCGGTCGTAGCGGGCCAGGGTGATGCCCTCCAGGGTCCCGGCCCCGGCCCGGTCGAGGACGGCGAACTGGCCGCCGGTCGTCTCGCCGTCCATCCGCACGTACCGGCACGTCTCCTCGACCAGGCCGTACGGTTCGCTGGTCACCACGTAGGCGTCGTCGGCCAGACCGATGCACATGCCCTGGCCTGACCCCTTCAGGGCCAGGTGGACCTGGTCGGGGGTGACGGCCGCGGAGGCGACCACGGCGACGGACCCCTCGAAGCGGGCCACGGTGGAGGCGAACGCCTCCTCCATCGTCGCCCCCTCCGCCAGGCGGTGGGAGATCAGCGCCGGGCCGACCTTGGAGTCGGTGGTCACCTCCTCGGGGAGGCGGAGGGCCTCGGACAGCCGGAGCACGGCGTGGTTGTCCACGTCACCGTTGAGGGCGGCGGTGACGTACGGGGCGGCCACGCCGCCGATCTCCTCGGAGTTGAGGGGGTGGGCGTTGGCCTGGGAGATGATGCCCACGCTGGCCCAGCGGGTGTGGCCGATCACGGTGACCTTCGCCGCCGGTTGGGCCAGGGCCAGGGCCAGGAGGGGGTCGGAGCGGATCGCCGTGCGCAGCGAGGCAACGTTGTCGCCCAGCTCCCCGATCTCGGCGGCCGCCTTGTAGACCAGGCTCAGGCACCCTTCGGGGACCCGTACGGCCAGGGACGTGAACAGCGGGTCGTGGACCCGGGCGCCCAGGAGGGGCGCGACCGCGGGGTCGGTGGGGTCCAATCCGTGGCCGTGGATGAGGACATGGATGCCGGCCGAGTCCCGGCCCCGGACCTCGAGGCGGTCGATGCCGGCCAGGGCGACCTGGATGGACCACAGCGCGTCGAGGGCCGGGCCGGTCGGGGCCGGACCGTAGGCGCCCGGGGCACCGTGGTGAGGGTCGTCGAGGTGAGGGTCGTCGAGGTGCATCCCGGCCAGGTCGGCGATGGCCCGAGCGGCGTTGGCCCGGTCCCGCCCCACGGCCCACCACCCGTCCTTCAGGCGCATGAGGGCGGCGTTGAGCGCCTCTTGGACCACCGCCACCTCGAGGCGGCCGTGGTCCAGGTCGGCCTCCAGGTTGGCCAGGACCAGCTCGGCCCGCTCGGAGATCTCGACCACGGAGCGCAGCCCGTCGCCGCCGGCGCCGAGCAGGCAGGCCACGCCCGGGGGGCCGCGCAGGACGGCGTCGGCACTCTCGACCGCCTGCGCCGCCGCGCCCAGGGCACCCAGGTCGACGCCGTGGGTCCCACCCCGGGCCCCTTCGGCCAGGCCCAGGGCGGCGACCAGGTCCTCGAGCACCCCGGCGGCCGAGGGGACCGGTCGCCCGGAGGGGCGAGCAACGACGGCGACGATCCCACACATGACCAGCGAGAGTACCGGTCAGGACCCGGCCGGACCGACACGGAGGCGTTCCTGAGGTTGCACACATGCCTGTCAGGCATACATACACGAAAATAAGTTTGCATGAACTGCAGCGTTCGGTAGGGTGGGCCCATGAGCACCATCCCGAGCGTCGAGGTTCCCCCTGCCGGGGCCGAGGCCCACCCCCCCGAGGGGTGCTGCGCCGAGGAGGCCCCCGGCCGGCGCCAACGCAAGAAGCTGGCCACCCGCCAGGCTCTGCACCGCGCCGCCACCGACCTGGTCGAGGAGCGGGGCCTGGCCAACGTGACGGTCGAGGCCATCACCGAGCGGGCCGACGTGGCGGTGCGGACCTTCTTCAACTACTTCCCCTCCAAGGAGGAGGCCGTCCTCGAGCGGGAACCGGACCGCACGACGAAGCTGTGCCAGGCCATCGCCGGCCGGCCCGCCGGTGAGGATCCGCTCACCGTGCTCCGCCAGGTGGTCCTCCACGACCTGCTCCTACGCGAGCTCGACTCCAGCCAGCTGCTGCGTCGCATGCGCATGATCGCCGGCGAACCCACCCTCGTGGCCCTCATGGCCGCCCACTTCGAGGAGATGCACACCTCCGCGGCGATGGAGATCGCCCGGCGCCTGGGCCACGAGACGCCCGACATCTACGCCAACCTGGTCGTGGCCGCCGCCCTCGCCGCCTGCCGGGTGGCGCTGGCAGAGTGGTGTGCATCCGGCGGCACCGATGACGTCCCTGCCATCGTCAACGCCGCCTTCGACTCGCTGGCGTCCGGTTTGACCCCGCCCGCCTCCTCAATCCCCGCACTCGCCTCTTCCAGCCCGGAGACCCCCCGATCATGACGACAACGACGGCCCCCCCCACCGCCCCCACCACCTACTCCCACCGCCAGATCCTGGTGATCATGTCCGGGCTGATGCTGGGGATGCTCCTGGCCGCCCTCGACCAGACCATCGTGTCCACCGCTCTGACCACCATCAGCCGCGACTTCCACCGCCCCGACCTCTACTCGTGGGTGGTCACCTCCTACCTGCTGACCTCGACGGTCACCACCCCCCTGTACGGCAAGGTCAGCGACCTGTTCGGCCGCAAGCGGATCTTCCAGTTCGCCATCGTCGTGTTCCTGATCGGCAGCGTCCTGTCGGGGCTCAGCCAGAACATGTACCAGCTGATCATCTTCCGGGCCGTCCAGGGCCTGGGTGCCGGCGGCCTGATGTCGCTGGCCTTCTCCATCGTGGGCGACGTCATCCCGCCCCGCGACCGGGGCCGCTACCAGGGCTACTTCGGCGCCGTGTTCGGAGCGTCGAGCGTCCTCGGACCGCTGATCGGCGGGTTCCTCGTCGACTACGCGTCGTGGCGGTTCGTCTTCTACGTCAACATCCCCATCGGCATCATCGCCCTGGTGGTCATCAACCGGGTGCTCCACCTCGACCACAAGCCCCGCCGGGCCCACATCGACTGGACCGGCGCCCTGCTCCTGGTGGTCGGCATGTCCCTCGTCCTCGTCGGCGTCCAAGCGGCCGGCCAGAAGGCGGCGTTCACGACGTCGGCGTTGGCCTACGCCATCAGCGGCCTGGTCCTGGTGATCGCCTTCGTCGTGTGGGAGTCCCGGGCCACCGAGCCGATCCTGCCCCTGCGACTGTTCCGCAACAAGGTGTTTGCGGTGGCCAACGCCCTGGGCCTGATCACCGGGGCGGTGATGTTCGGCGCCATCATCTTCCTGCCCCAGTACCTGCAGACGGTCCGGGGGGTCAGCCCGACCCTGTCGGGACTGCGCCTCCTCCCGCTGCTCGCCGGCGTGCTCATCGCCTCGATCGGCTCCGGGCAGCTCATCTCCCGGCGGGGGACGTACAAGAAGTACGTGATCGCCGGCACGGCCATCACCACCGCCGGCATCGCCTCGTTGACCCGGATCACCGTGAGCACCAACGCGGTGGTGTTCTCCGCCCTGATCTTCGTGGTCGGCATCGGCCTGGGGCTGTTCATGCAGACCCTGGTGCTGGCCGTGCAGAACTCCATCGATCCCGCGGACATGGGCGTGGGCACCTCGGCCGTGACCTTCTTCCGTACCTTGGGGGGCGCCATCGGGGCGTCGGTCCTCGGCGCCATCCTCATCGAGCAGGAGAAGGTGTCGGCCGCTCACTACGTGGGCCTGTACGGACCCAAGGCGGGCCCGTTGCACGCCTTCACCCACGGCATGGACCAGGCCTACCTGTGGGCGGTCCCCGTGGCCGTGGTCGCCTTCGGCTTGTCGTTCCTGCTCCGGGAGATCAAGTTGCGGGGCGGGGGCGCCTCCCCGCCGGTCACGCCCGCGGCGTCCGACGACGACACAGGTGTGAGCGCCGACGCCGGTCGCTCCTTGGGGGCCGTCGTCCCCGGAGGAGAGACAACCGTGGGCGCCCCGGTCGTGGTCCACACCGCGTCGCCGGCCGATCCGCTCTCCGGGGAGCACTGACCTCGGCCCCGGCGCCGGATCTCAGGGGCGCACGGCCCACCCCTCCGCGCCCATCACCTTCAGCTGAGAGCAGCTCTCAGGGCCCGCTCCAGGCGGTCGGCGGCTGCCGCCGCCACCGCCTCGGAGGGGGCCTCGACCATGACCCGGACGAGCGGCTCGGTGCCGCTCGGGCGCAGAAGAACTCGTCCGTCGGAACCGAGGTCACGCTCGACCGCCGCCACCGCATCCCACACCGCGGTGGCGTCGTCAAGACCGGCCCGGTCGGTGACGGTGACGTTGCGCAGCACCTGAGGGACGCGGTCCATGATCCCCCCGGCCCAATCCTCGAGGGTGCGCCGCTCCCGGCACAGGGCGTCGAGCAGGGCGACCCCGGCCAGGATCCCGTCGCCGGTGGTCGCCAGGTCGGCGAAGATGATGTGGCCGGACTGCTCGCCGCCGAGGGACCAGTTGCCGTCCTCCAGGGCGGCGAGGACCAGGCGGTCCCCGACCCCGGTCTGGTGGACGGCGATCCCCTCGGCGGCCATGGCCCGGTGGAAGCCGAGGTTGGACATGACGGTGACCACCACCGTGTCGCCCCGCAGGCGACCGCGGTGTCGAAGGTCGGCGGCGAAGATGGCGAGGAGGCGGTCGCCGTCGACCACCCGCCCGGTGCTGTCGACGGCGATGAGCCGGTCGGCGTCACCGTCGAAGGCCAGGCCCACATCGGCGCCGTGGGCGACGACCGCGGCTGACAGCTTGGACGGGTCGGTCGAGCCGCAGGCGGCGTTGATGTTGCGCCCGTCGGGCTCATCGCCCAGCACCGCCACCACGTCCGCCCCCGCTCCGGTCAGAACGGCGGGGGCCAGCCCGGAGGCGGCACCGTTGGCGCAGTCCACCGCCACGCGGATCCCCTCCAGGCTCCGCCCGCCGAGACCCACATCGAGGACCCGGTCCCGGTACCACGACCGGATCTGAGGATCGGTGCTGAGCGCGCCCACACCGGTCCCCTCACGACGAGGCTGCTCTCCACTGCTTCCCTGGGCGCCGACCAGTCGGGCCAGCTCCGCCTCCACCCGGGCCTCGGTGCCGTCGTCGAGCTTGCGCCCCCCGGGGCCGAACAACTTGATGCCGTTGTCGGCAAACGGGTTGTGCGACGCCGAGACCATCGCCGCCGGTGCCCGGCGGGACGCGGCGATGGCAGCCACGGCCGGAGTGGGGACGACGCCCAGGTCCACCACGTCGGCCCCCTCCGCCGCCAGCCCGGCCGCCAGGGCGGCGCTCACCATGGGCCCCGACCGCCGGGTGTCGCGACCCAGGTACCACACCTGCGAGTCGCCGACCACGACCCGGCCCGCGGCCCGCCCGAGAGCCAGGACAAGTTCGGGGGTGAGCTCGGATCCGGCCACCCCCCGGACACCGTCGGTCCCGAAGCGGAGGTTGACGTCCCTCCCGCGACTGAAGTCGTGAGATTCCCGGCCGTTCATGCGGCGACCGGTTGGGTTCGCGTTTCGCCGGGTCCCTTACTACGGGGTGTCCCTCCACGCGCTGTGACCGCCAGCCCGGCGGCAAGGATGTTGACCGCCGCGTTCACATCCGCGTTGGCCTGATGCCCGCAGGCCCGGCAACAGAACAACGCTTGGCTCTCGCGGTTGTCCTGGCTGGTGTGCCCGCAAGCAACGCAACGCTGCGATGTGTGCCGGGGATCGACGGCCACCACGATCACGGCGCAAGTGGCGGCCGTGTCGTTCAGACGCCGGCGGATCATCGACCACGCCTGGGCTGAGATGCCCCTGTTCAGCCCTCGCTTCTGGGCCACATGGATGCCGGGTGCTTCGATGGTGCCCTTGGCCGAGCGGACCATGTGCTTGACAACCAGGTCCTCGACGGCGATCAGGTCGAAACGCCGGACCAGGTCGGTGGTGGTCTTTTCGATCCAGTCCCGGCGCCGGTCCGCCTCTCTCGCCTTGATTCGGGCGACAGCCGCCTTCGTCTTCGCCCGCCGCTTTGAGCCCTTCTGCTGGCAGGCCAGGCGACGCTGCAACCGCCGCAGCCGCGTCGCGTCCTCGGGCCGCAACCCGGGGGCGTGATGATGGGCACCCTCGGAGGTGGTGAGCGTGGCGACCACCCCGGCGTCTAGTCCCACCGCCTTGCCGGTTCGCTCACGTGCCACGGCTGGCTGGGGTCCGGCGAAGCTCACGTGCCAGCGTCTGGCCCGGTCCAGGGTGATCCTGGCCATCCCGTAGCTGGTGGGCAGGGGTCGTGACAGCCGTAAACGGACCGCACCGAGCTTGGGCACAGCAACCGTCGCCCACCGCCGGTTCAGCCGCTCGACCGTCACGTCGCGAACACAGAAGCCCTCGTCGACGTCGGCCTTGCGCCATCGGGGATGGCGATGTG
>JALYVP010000441.1 GCA_030853185.1 Actinomycetota bacterium
CCCTACGACCCGGCGTGGACAGCGGCCACCAACAATGGAACCCTGTTGTCCGAGCGTCCGGCGTTGGCTGGCCAGTTCGCAGAATTGGTCCGGTTGACGACCGGCGACATCATCGACGTCGGAGGTGTGCCCGATCAGCGAAGCCGCCGGCGGCTGCTCCGGCTGTTGCGTGCCGCCCTTCTCCGCTAGTCGTTCGGGGCGTTGGCGCCGCGATGGAGCAACTGCCGGGCTGCCGGCGCGGCCACGATCGGCGTCGGGTGCTGGGCCAACCAGGAAAGGACCAGGCTGGGGGTGGTGGTCTTGGCGGCCAGCGCGGCGAGGACCGTCGGCTCCGCCTCGTGGCAAGCCAAGCCTCGGTCGACGGACGCATCGGCGCTGGTGTTGCCGGCTACGGCTCCCCTGACCCGCGGGTCGGGATGATGGTGGAGACCGGTCAGGACGGCGGGGTTCACGCCGGCTCGGGCGGCCAAGCGGATGACGACGTCATCGTCGGGGTCGGTGGCCAGGCGGGCGTCGAGGTCCGGGGGCGTTGAGCCGTTGGCAGCCACGGTGGCACGCACACCGGGATCCGAGTCAGCACCGAGGCGGCGGAGGAGGTCGAGGGCCACGTCGAGGCGCCCGGCGATGACGATGCGGACCATAGGTTCCGGGTCATCGACGAGGGAGGCGGCCACCCACTCGGGCATGTCCGGCTCGGCGGCCAGCTCCACCCGCTGCGACGTGACCGGGCTGGCCGCCAGTTGGCTCCAGCAGCGAGTGCAGCGTTGTCCGCGCTCGGGCACCGGCCGCCAGCACGCTCGACCCCGAACGGTGAGCGAGACGCAGCGCCCGGCCGCCAACCATCCACCCGGTCCTGTCAGGGTGCCGTCCTCCGGGCTCGAGGCGATTCGTGGGACAGGGCGGGTCACGCCGTCGCGGGTGTCCCCACTCCGACCGTGTCGATCGCCACGGTCGGGATGGTGGCGCTAGGAATCGTCTCCGCTGCGTGCTCCTCCACCCGGCTCGGACAGCACAGGACGGCCCAATGGTCGGCGGTGACCGCCACGGTCCGACGGGTGGCGGGCGGCTCGGTGGCGTCCAGGCGGTGAACTGCCGCTCGGCGGACCGACAGGCGCCATGGGCGTTCGGGGACGACGACTCCGCAACGCTGCCAGTGTCGCCAGCAGCTTTCGGTGACCCGGAGGATCCCGGTACCACCGATCGCGGTCAGGGCCAGGGCGGCCAGGACACCTGCCTCGACGGCGCCCAGTGCCGCCCCCACGTGCAGGTTGATCAGGGCCCGCGCCGCGACGAGGAAGCCGGTGAGCAACGCGAGAGCGGCTCCGCCGGCGACGACCGGGGCGTCACCGGGTCGGCAGGCGCTCAGGGCGAGCGGGAAGTCCCGGAGCTGGGTCCCACAGCCGGCGGCGAGGGCATCGGCGGTGATCGGGTCACCGGCGGCCGCGACGATCCGCCCCCGCCAGCCGGCGGCGGCCGTGGCGTCGCCGGTACGGAGGATCTCCCATCGGGCAGCCGGCGTGACCCCGATCGACAGCACGGCGTCGGCCGTGGCGCCGGCGAGCACGGAGGCCACCCACGGGGCGAAGGCGTCAGACCTGACGCCGTCGCCCCCAACCGGGGGGCGACGGCCCCGTCGACCGTAACGGATGACCTCGCCTTCGGGAAGGTCGAGATGGTCGACCGACTCCGCGGCGGCTCCCGCCGCTCCGGCGACGAGGGCGGCAATCCGTTCCGGGTGCTGCCCGACGACGGTGAGACCCGTGGTCACCGTGCCCTGGTGGCGGTAATGGTGGACCACGATGAGCGGTGCCGGCCTGGTCCGGGCCGCCAGCGACGAGGTTGCCGCCCGCATGGCCGAGCCGTCCGCCATGGGGGAGCTCAGGAGTGGTCGTAGCCGGTAATGAGCGGCGCGGCTCACGGCCCTCGATCCTCGCCGCAGTCGCATCAGGAAGGGGAGGGCAACTGCGGCAGTGCAGGCGACGATGATGACGGGGAGCATGGCAGGACCTTGCCGTACGTCAGTCCGGGAACGGGGCGACGGAGCCGGCGTCGCCCAGGAGGGATTGGCGATCGGCCCACCCGACGGTCTGCGTCTCGCGGTCGGGGGTCGAGGATGATCCGAGGAGATCGTCTATGGCTCGGCGAGCCGCGTCGGCTGTTCGGGTTGCCGCCGGCCGCCACGCTTCCAGGCCCCGGTGGAGTGCCAGGTAGGGTGCTTCCTCTGCCGGGGTGGCGTACACGGCCCCGATCAGGGCGGCGGCCTCCCGATGCCGC
>JALYVP010000442.1 GCA_030853185.1 Actinomycetota bacterium
GAACAGGTACGTGCGGTTCGCAATGCGCTCCCCGAGCGCTGCCGCTCCATGGTGGACGTCGCCGCGGGCTGCGGACTCCGGCAGGGTGAAGTGTTCGGTCTTGCCGTCGAGGACGTCGACTTCCTCAGCGGATTGCTCCACGTGATCCGCCAGGTGAAGATCGTCGAGAACCAGTTCGTGTTCGCACCCCCGAAAGGGGGCAAGACCAGGGACGTGCCACTGGCCGAGTCAGTCGGCTTCGTCCTGGCCGAGCACATCACCCGCTTTCCGCCCCTTGCGGCAAGTCTGCCTTGGATGGCGCCCGGCGGCGAGGCGACCACTGCAAACCTCTTGTTCTCCACTCGGTACCGGAAAGTCACGAACCGCAAGGACTTCAACGACCGCGTCTGGCGACCCGCCCTGGCCGTCGCCGGCGTTATCGCCCCACCGGAAGAAGGCTGGCGGTGCGAGCCCTCCCGGGAGAACGGGATACATGCCCTTCGGCATCTATATGCGTCGACACTGCTCGATGCCGGAGAGACGATCAAGGCCGTCAGCGAGTACCTGGGGCACTCAGATCCCGGCTTCACCCTCCGGACCTACACCCACCTGATGCCGACCAGTCAGAGCCGGGCTCGCGACGCTGTCGACCGGCTGCTCACCGAGCTGTCCGAAACCCCGGACGGCCCACGGACGGCCCAGAGTCAGACTTAGTGACGTTTTCCCTGATCAGCGGCTACTTGTAGCCACTACTCGCAGAACTACCAGCAGGCCTACAACGGGCGGCGGGGGGTGATGGTCTCGGGCCTGGCCGCCGTGCTGATCGGCGGCGCCCCCCACATCGTCAACTTCTTCTTCAGCCAGGGCCTGAAGGTGGCGGCGTCGTGATCCGGGGCTGCCCGCCGGTGGTCCCCGTGGGCTGCGGCGTGGTGAGCGGTGCCGCCGGCTCGGCCGGATCCGATGTGGCCACTGCCCTCATCAAGGCGGTGACCGGCGGGGTCACTGCCGCCGCCGGGTGGCTGGTCGGTCACCTCGTCACCCTGGTCGGCACCACCACCACCGTGGATCTGGGCGCCCCGTGGTTCCTCCACCGGGAGCAGGCCATGGTCGCTCTGATGGCCATCCTGATCGTGCCCCTGCTGGCCGCCGGGACGATCAGCGCCATCATCCGCCAGGACCCGCGCCGGCTGGCCCGGACGTGGGCCGTCGCCCTGCCCACCGCGGCGGTGGTCACGGTGGCGGTGATCACCCTGACCCAGCTGGCCCTCGCCGCCGCCGATGCCATGACCGCGGTGGTGACCCACAACGCCGACCTGGGCGCCTACGCCACCTTCGCCAAGCTGCTGGTGACCGAGTCGGCGACCGGAGGGCCGCCGTTCGTGGCGTTGATCATCGCCGTGGCGGTGATCGTGGGGGCCGTGTTCGTGTGGTTGGAGCTGGTGGTCCGCTCGGCGGCGGTGTACGTGGCCGTGTTCTTCCTGCCTCTGGCCCTGGCCGGCCTGGTGTGGCCGGCGACGGCTCACATGGCCAAGCGGTTGGTGGAGGGCCTGGCGGCGCTGATCCTGGCCAAGTTCGTGATCGTCGCCACCCTGACGCTGGGGGCGGGGGCGGTGGCATCGGTCCAGGGTGTCGATCAGGTGGCGGCGGGCACGGCCATCCTGTTCGTGGCCGCCTTCGCCCCCTTCGTGCTGTTCCGGATGGTGCCCATCATCGAGGCGTCCGCCGTGGCCCATCTCGAAGGGCTGTCCCGGCGGCCGGCCCGGGCGTTGACCTCCGGCGCCGCCCTGGCCACGACCCTGGCCACCCCGGCGGGGGCTGCGCTCAACGCCGTCCGCTCCGCCGGTCAGGGCTCCCCGGTGCCCGGGTCGGCGGTGGCCGCCCAGACCGTCGCCATGGCCCGGCCCAGCTACGACCCGGCGGCCGGGGGGCCAGTGGAAGACGAAGCCCAGCCGTGAGCGGGTACACCTTCGACCCGGTCGACGGCGGCGGTGTGCTCCTGGGCCTGCGGGCCAGCCAACTGGGCGTTCTGGGGGCCGGCGGGATACTCGCTCTCGTCAGTGCTGTGGCGATCAGCGGGGGAATGGGCGCCCTCCTCGCCGTCATCATCCTCCTGGGCGCCGTCGCCGTGGCGTGCTGGCCGGTCCACGGTCAGCCGCCGGTCGGATGGCTGCCGATCGTCGGCGGTTGGCTGGCCCGCCGGGTCGCCGGTCCCCGCCGGTCCACCGTCCCCGACGAGGGGGTGGCCAGGCCTGTCCCCGACCGGCTGGCCTGGCCCGGGT
>JALYVP010000443.1 GCA_030853185.1 Actinomycetota bacterium
CGTCGAACAGGTCATCGAGCGTGTCGTCGCCGATCGGACGGTCCATGACGGAGACGTTGTTGGTGAGCAGGGCCGTTCGTAGCCGGGGCCGGCATCGGCGGACAGCTTCGATCATCGCCGGGCGGATATTCCCGGCCAGCAGGGCGATCACCGCCCGGGCGTCCACCCGGGATCCGGCCCGGAGCGCCTCGGCTTCGAAGCGGGTGGCGAAGGTGTCCATGTCGATCTCGCCGCGCTCGAAGCAGGCCCAGGCGTTGGTGTCGGCGTCGAGGGCGTTGACCGAGCGGAGGAATCCGTCGGGCAGCCCGTGGGCGCGCTCATAGCGTGCGAACGCATCGAAGGGGCTGTCGGTCAGGACACCCCCGAAGTCCCACAGCGCGGCCTTCACCGCCATCAAGCGAGGAGGACCCGGGCCGTGGCCTCCCCGGTGTCGTCGGCGTCCACATCGGCAGCTTACGAGAGGCTCCCTGACCTGGGCGGCGGGGGATGCTTGACTCGTAGCCGACATGCCTCAACGCCACGTCGTCGTCGACGGCTCGAACCTTGCCACCGAAGGTCGCAGCCTGCCCAGCCTGGCCCAATTGGACCAAGCGGTCAGGGAGTTTCTCGGGGAGTTCCCCGATGACATCGTGACCGTGGTGGTGGATGCATCTTTCGCCCACCGCATCGACTCCTCGGAGGTAGCCACCTTCGAAGAGGCCGAGGCCGCCGGCGAGGTCGTCTCCCCGCCTGCTGGCGCCATCGGTCGAGGGGACGCCTTCTTGCTGAGGATCGCCGACAAGACCGGTGCCACCGTGCTCTCGAACGACTCGTTCCAGGAGTTCCACGGGGAACACGAGTGGCTCTTCGAGCCCGACCGGCTCGTCGGCGGCAAGCCCGTCCCCGGAGTCGGCTGGATCTTCACCCCCCGCACCCCCGTCCGGGGTCCCAAGAGCCGGGAGGCGGTCAAGGAGGCCAAGCGCAAGAAGCGTGCCGAGTCCGACGACGGGTCGGCCAGCGGCCTGGATCTGGCCGCATCGCGGGGCCGGGGTCGGGGCAAGAAGGTCGAGAGGGCCATCGCCACCGCTACCGAGGAGGCCGTGGAGCCCAGCGATTCCAAGAAGCGCCGTCGGCGCAAGAACAGCGAACCGCCTTCCGATCCTATCAACGAGCCATTGGCGTTCATCACCTTCATCGCCGGCCACCCGCTTGGCTCCCAGGTCGAAGGGACGGTCGAGTCGTTCTCCTCCCACGGGGCATTCGTCGATGCCGACGGTGCCCGTTGCTACGTGCCGTTGTCGGCTATGGGCGTCCCGGCGCCACGCAGTGCCCGCGAGGTCATGAACAGGGGAGAGACGAGGGAGTTCGTGATCCAGGCCCTTGACCCGCTGCGTCGGGGTATCGAGCTGGCCCTCCCAGGCTTCGCCAAGCTGGCGGGTGCTCCGACGGACGAGACGGTCGAGGCCGAGACCCATCCGGTGTCCGCCGACGATCAGGTTGAACGGGCCCCGGCAAAGGCGGCCGCCTCAGCCAAGAAGGTCGGCGCCCGGCGCCGGCCGGCGGTCATGCCTCCGCTGGCTGAAGGTGAGGACCGGGGTGACCGCCCCGCCATCGGGGCCAGCAAGGCCGCCCCGCCCCTCCGCCGTCCCCGTACGCCTGCGACGGCAGCTGCGGATCCCCCGCATCCGGCGGCACCGCCTGTTGCGCCGGGACCGGAGGAGCTCCCCGGCCCAGCCGATATCCCTGCGGCGGCCCCGACACCGACGGCGCCCCCGCCGGGCGACGGCGTTGCTCCCGTGCCCGCCGACGTCCCGCCGGCCAAGGCCCCTTCCAGGCGCCGCACCGCCAAGAAGTCGCCCACCCCCGAGCCCGAGCTCGTCGGCACGGAGACGCCTGCGGCGCCCGCCGAGGCGGTGGGCACCAGCGGGGGTACTGGGCCGGCGCAGAAGGCGGCGGCCGTCAAGCGCGGAGCAAGAAAGCCTGAACCGCCCGCCGAGAAGCCCGGGCTGGTCGTCGCGGAGCCCAGCCGAGAGGCGACCAAGAGGGGAGGGACTAGGAAAGGTGCGACCAAGGCTCCGGCCGGGAAGGCGCCGGCCAAGAGGGCCGCGGCGGCGAAGGCTCCGACGTCGAAAGCAGCGGCGTCTCTTGCGGATCAGCGGGCAAAGCCGGCATCCCCGAGGAAGGCGGCGGCCAAGGCAACCTCCAAGCAGGCCGCCCCCGGCAAGGCCGCCCCCGGCAAGGCCGCCCCGGCGAAGGCGGCGCCCGGCAAGGCCGCCC
>JALYVP010000444.1 GCA_030853185.1 Actinomycetota bacterium
CCTCGGCGACGGCGACCATCATCGCGGCGGTGTCCTTGATCTCGGCGGCGTCGGCGTCGACGGCTGTGACCACCGCGCCGAGGCGCATGGCCTCGAAGGCGTGACGTCCCCCGCCCGCTCCGAGATCTAGGAGGCGGTCACCGGGCGCGACCCCGAGGCGCTCGTAGCGGACGGTCAACACGGGGCGGTCTCTTTGGCCGCGACGGGCATTCGGCGCGCGCGATCGGTCGGCGCCGGTGGGGACCGCTTGGTGCAAGCAGCTCGATGACGGTCGATCACCCATCGGTAGTGCTCGGCGGTCGCTTCGGCGCAAGCAGCCCAGGTGAAACGTCCGAGCACCCGGCGCCGGCCGGCCGCGCCCAACCGGGCGGCCCGGTCTGGGTTGGCGAGGACCGAGTCGATGGCCTGGGTCAGGGCGCCGGGGTCGCCCGGGGGCACGAGCAGGCCGGTGTCGCCACCGGTCCCCACCACCTCAGGAAGGGCCCCGCCAGTGGTGGCCACGAGGGGCACCCCGCAGGACATGGCCTCCACCGCCGGGAGGGAGAAACCCTCGTAGAGGGAGGGGACGACAGCCACCTGAGCCTCGGCGTACAGCTCCACCAGGCGGTCATCGCTGACCCGGGTGGCAAAGGAGACGGCGTCGGCTATTCCCAAACGTTCGATCACCGCGTGGACGGGGCTGGTGTCACGGAGGGCCCCTACCACCACCAGGTGGGCTTCGGCCCGCTCCGTCCGCAGCTTGGCCAGGGCCTCGAGCAGGGGGACAAGTCCTTTGAGGGGCACATCGGAGCTGGCGGTGGTCATGATCCGTCCCGGGACCCGGGCGACCTCAGGGTGGGGCCGGAAGTGGTCGTGGTCGGCGCCGATGGGTACGACCTTCAGGGCCTCCTCGGCGACGCCCATCTGGGCGACGATGTCCCGCTTCGACGACTCAGAGACGGTGAGGATGCGGGGCATCTGGCGGGCCACCCGCTTCTGCATCCCCAAGAAGCCGTACCACCGCCGCTTGGAGACCTGCTCGGCCAGGCCGGAGGCGTGGGCCAGGTCCAGGGTCCGGTCGACGGTGATGGGATGGTGGCAGGTGCCGAGCAGCGGCCAGCCGTCCGCCATGACCCCGAGCAGGCTGCGCCCGAAGGTCTGGTTGTCGTGGACCACGTCGAACTGGCCCCGCCGGGCGCCCAGCTCCCGGCGGACCCGCCAGGAGAAGGTGCGGGGCTCGGGGAAGCCGGCGGTGGCCATCAGCGCCACCTCGGCCACGTCGATGGCGGCGTGGTACTCCCCCGGCTTGGGGAGCCGGAACGGGTCAGGTTGGCGATAGAGGTCCAGGCTGGGCACCGGCACCCAGCCGACCCCGTCATCGAGCACGGGCCAGGGCTGGCCGGCGAAGACCGTCACCTGGTGACCGGCCGCCACCAGATGCCGGGACAGGTAGCGGGTGTAGACGCCTTGGCCGCCCGAGTGCGGATTGCCCCGGTAGACGAGCAGGGCTATCCGTAGCGGGGCATCGGGCATATGAGAGAGAAACTGTGCTCGGCGCGAGCGCGCCGGTCAAGCTGAGGCTTTCCGCTCGTCGGTCGTAGAGACCTTCGAGCCTGTGAGGATATCTCTTCCGACCGCATCGGTATCCTGCCTGATGTGACCAAGCGGTTGATCGAGGTTGACGACGACAAGCTCCAGGCTGTCCGGGCCCTTCTCGGCGCTCGGACGCTCAGGGCGACCGTCGATGGGGCGTTGGACGAGGTCCTGGCGCTGGCGAGCCGTCGGCAGGCCTTGCTGGGCGAACGTGGCGTTGAGGTGTCTTCCCTGCTCGATCCCGACGAGCGTCGGGCTGCGTGGGGCTGAAGCCTTTCTACCTGGGTGACACCTCCGCCCTCGCCAGGCTGGGCCAGCCGGAGGTCGCGGCTCGCCTGGTCCCGCTCCTCGAGAGCGCACTCGTGGCCCGATGCACCCCGACGGATCTTGAGCTGGCTACTCGTCGATGAGTCCGGCGTCGCACACCGCCATGCGCCGGAGCGGGCGACGTGGCCATTCGTCGCCATGGATCAGGCGGTGCTCAACCGGGCGGTGGACGTACAGGATCAAACTGCTGCTCACAGCCATCAGCGGGGGGTCAAGATCGCCGATCTGTTGATCGCCGCTGCTGCGGAGTTCAGGGCTGAGCACCCGGCGGCGACGGCAGGCGATGCCGCCGGCGGGTTGCGTAAGGCCGCTGCATACCAGAAGTTGTACGAGTTGTGGTGCGGTCGCACGAACG
>JALYVP010000137.1:0-925 GCA_030853185.1 Actinomycetota bacterium
CGTGCTGGCCTGGATCGACTGCCGGGTAGTCAGCGAACACGACGGCGGCGATCACCACCTCATCGTGGGGCGGATCGTGGACATGGGGATCAGCGCCGGCGAGCCGCTGGTGTTCTACCGGGGCGGATTCGGGACGTTCAAGGCCTGATGCTGCCGGTAAGATGAGATCGTAAGACGGCGCCGTCGGCGCCCGGAGACATCCATGCCCCCACCCGCCGAGGAATCCACAGAAGCCCCCGGCTGGTACCCGGACCCCTACGAGCAGGCGGTAGAGCGGCTCTGGACCGGGGTCGGCTGGGGTCCCGAGACCCGCCCCCGGCCGCCGCGCTCGGCGATTGCCGCCCCCGAAGAGCCCGAAGCCTCAGGCCCGACCCCGCCCTCTGTCCCGGTGGTGGTCCGGCGCCGGGTCCTGTGGCCAGTCGTGTCGGTGATCGCCGGGGCGGTCATGGTGATCGGGTCGTTTCTTCCCTGGGCTACGGTGAGCGGGACGTTCGGCGGCCACGCCAGCGTTCGGGGGACCAACGACGCCGGCGGGGGCTGGATCTCGTTCACCTTCGGACTGGCCATTGTGATCGCCGGGGTGGTGTCGCTGCCCCGCCCCCGCCGTGCCGCCACCGTCGTGGTCGATCTGGGGGCGCTGGCGGCATCCATCCTGACCATCTACGAGTTCGCCCACCTGACCTCGGAGAGTGGCGTACTGAGCGCCAGGAATGCGGTGGGCATCTACGACGTGGGGGTCGGAGGAGGTTTGGCCTTGGTGGCAGTGGCGGCCGTAGCCGCCCTGATCGGCGCCGCCGGCATGACCGGGCGCGACGCCCGGGCCCTCCTCGAGCGCTGAGGTCGGGCCGATGGATTGGGGTGCGCCCGAAACGGCTCACGGTGCGCTACCGTGGTCAACGGTGGTCGGCTGAGGGCTCAGTGGACC